>JAHJTL010000084.1 GCA_018829775.1 Chloroflexota bacterium
ACTACCTGGCGTTTAAACTCTAAGCTGAACGTCCTCTGATTCTTCATGGCAAGGTCCTCTCTTTCATTCATTATACTTGGACCCTGCCAAACCTTCCTACCCCATTGTGTCCAGCTTCAGGGGTTCACTCCACTAATTTCACATCTCATGCACTTTGCCTTAACGTTTAGAGGGAAATCTGTCCTTCCTTGATGACCGTTTGGCCATCGACCATCAGGGTTGGCTCCCGAAAGACCATGTCCATATGAAGAGGGCTTTCCACCTTCCCGCCCAAACTCTTGCTATCGCCCAGGGCAATATGTGCGGTGCCCCAAGACTTTTTTGTCTCTCTAATAGTTACGCCAAGACGGGCCTTGGGGTTGGTGCCTATTCCCAGTTCAGCAATGTTTCTGGCGCTATCACCTATTTGTTCCAGGAAGGCAAGTAGCTGTTTTGCTGCGATACCACCCTCAATCTGTACCGCCTTGCCTCCGTCCACTTTCAGCGATAAGTCCTCCTTAAGAAATCCCAACTCCCTTTTTTCTATGCAAAAAGGAGCCACAAGAATTCCTTCCGCGGTTCCCTCTAAAGGTGAAATAGCAGCCTCACCATCCGGGAAGGCACAAAACTGACCAGGTTCAGTAGCCAAAGCGGCCAAGACATGTGCCTGTCTATCCACCAGTGACATGGTGAGGTCGCTGCCCTCCCGTGTAGTGATACGGGCTTCTTTGCCTGAGGTGAGCACTTGCGCCAGTCGTTGAGAAAGCTTTCCTATTTCTCCATAGTCGGCAGTGGCACCGCCGTGTACCATCATGTCTTCATTAAAGCCCCACATATCGCACACACGGGTGCCGCGCCTTAATGCCTCCCTTACCGTTTCAGTGTGGAGGATACCATAACTGGCCTGGGCGATAACTGCATCGGCCGCCTGAATTGCCGCCGCCGCCGATGAAGAAGGGTCCGCTCCACCTACATCTCTCGGCGTAATAGTGACGATTACAGTCTCAGCCCCAGCGGCTCCAGCGCTATCTGCCAGAAGCCGGGTAATGCTCTGCGGACATTGCGTATCGGTAAAGATACACACCATCTCTCCTGGCTTGACGGCGAGGACTTGCTCCACTACAATCTTAGCCGTAGGTGCCATTTTCACGATTGATATACTCATCGTTTTCTCCTCACCATTATTTTACTCTTCTGGGAAAAAGCATCCAAGTCTTTGCTGGAGACCATAACGCCGTTTACGAATCCTTGGGCAACCAAGCATTTTATTTACCATTCTAATCTAAGCTGCAGTTAACAACCACCCGTTTCATTCAGCCAAGTAACAATTGTCTGTTTTGTTCAATCGAAGTCACAGTCGCGTAAATTATTACATCCCCTAATTTCAGTTCCTTCCAGTAAACAATACTATGCCTATAGTAGTTTCCATACACTGAAATTAGCTGTGCAGATTATTTGTACCTGATCTTTTTCAGCATATGTATTATAGTAATCTAAGGAATATATAATATATATTCCTCATTAACGCCTGTCCTCTACCGACAGCAAACCGTCAGATTGTGATAGGTAAAGCTGAATTTAAATTGTTACGGGGTTGAATAGGGGTTTCCTGCTCAAATGGTAACTCTGTAGGACGCCACGCGTGACGGATTGACAACCTCTTTGAACACCTGTAAACTCAATCCCGATAAAAGAAAGGGGGATAAAACAACATGACACAACTTGGTGCCTTTTATGCTTTGGGCAAATGCGGCAGATTTGTCCCGGTAAGGTTAAAAACCCATACTGATATTACCCAGGGCTTGAAGTCAGTTTGCGAAGAAAACGGGATCAAATACGGGTCTATCGATGGCATCGGCAACGTACGCCAGCTGAACTATCAATTGTTAGTACCCGATTCTAAGGCTAAGCACGGCGTGCGCTTGGCCGAGCCCCAGGTCCTACCTGGTCCTTTAGAACTGCTTAATCTCAAGGGCGTTGTCTTCCAGTCGGAAACAGGCGAGACAATGATTCACCTTCACGGCATTTTCTCGGATAGCGAGGGGAAGATATTGGGCGGACACCTTGCGGAAGGCGGTAATCCAGTTCTGGGAACGCTTAATGCCTTCATCGTCGAACTGACTGATGCTGAAATGATCAGGCAGATGGATGAGGATATAGGTTTAGGTCTGTGCACTCCAATCGGAGCTTTTATCAGTGTTAAGAGTTAGGAAAACGGATTTATGATGAGAAATCTTGAAGAGGGAGGATGCAAAATAAAGCTAAATTCCATCCAGATTCGTGGTATTTTTCCATAATTACAAGTATTTCCTTATAATCGAGGCATTTGAACCGTTAGGAATCCCTTATTAGTATTATAATTCAACTGGGAGGTGACGAATAATGAAGAAAAGGGCATACGTGCTAATTGATGCTGAGAAAGGCCAATCATCTTCAGTAGTTATTGCATTGAGTAAGAAGCCCGGAGTTCTGGCGGCTGATGTGATATGGGGACCACATGATGTAGTTGCTATAGTTGAGGCCGATGATATTGATACATTAATGCATCTCGTACAGAGTGATATATCATTAATCGATGGTATCGCTCATAGCGACACTTGTTTAATAGTTACGGGGCACTGACCTGCCCATATTAAATTGTCCGATTATCATAATCGACAAACTTTATATTAAAATAAATATGTTTTACATGCCGTGATTATGTTCAACACGGTAACAAAGCAAGCATTTGTTGCAATGTCAACATACGGTTAGCTATTATATCAGATTGAACGTTCTTTGAATTTCCTGAATACTATTGTAACAATCTGGAAAGCGATACATAGGGAAAACGGAGTCCGTAATAAATTGGTACTTATGATGATATAGGCAGCGCAAAGGCAAAGCGGCTGCCTTTCCCCAACTCACTCTGGACTTCAATGCTACCGCCATGGGCCTCTACCAGGCGTTTGGCAATGGTAAGACCGAGACCGCTGCCGCCGGTAGCCCTGGCGCGGGACTTATCAACCCTGTAGAAACGTTCAAATATGTTAGGCAAGTCTTCAGCGGGGATACCCGCGCCGGTGTCGGTCACGGCAACCTCTATCCAGTTGTCCTTCTGTGTGGTGCTAATGGTGATGCCATCACCACTTTCAGTGTGAGCCATCGCGTTATCCAGAAGGTTATAGAGCACTTGTGCCATCCGCTGAGAATCAATGTTCACTGGCGGGAGCTCATCCATGAGGTCAAGGGACAATGATACCCCCTTGGACGCCGCCTGAGCCTGGAATGGCGATGCTGTCTGGCTGATTAATTTGGAGATGTCCTTAGCCTGGCATACTAGTTTCAGTTCGCCTGCTTCGGCAAGACTCAGCTCTTGAAGCTCGTCAACCAGCCGTGCCAACCGAGCCGCCTCTTCATTTAGCGATTGAATAGCCTCTGCATCTGGCTTTATCACCCCATCATTTACCGCCTCTAGATAGCCGCGAATATTGGAAAGAGGGGTTCTCAGTTCGTGCGCTGCATCAGCAACCATATTGCGTCGCAATTGCTCAGCGCGCTCCAAATCATTGGCCATTGAGTTAAATGCTCGTGCTAACTCTCCCACTTCGCCTTTATCCTTTAGTTCCAGCCTCGGGGAGAAATCACCCTGTCCCAATCTCCTGGCAGCCTCAGTTAGCGCCTTAATAGGAGACAGGATGCGCCGCGATAAAATTAAGGTCATGGCCAGTGCTACACCACCTCCGATCAGACACCCCCATATAATGAAATGCGTTATTGAGTGAGATAGAAACCGTGGTGAAGTCGGGTCCGTTGACAATTCAGGACCGATATAAACAGTGCCTGATGCCTCCGTTATTGCGGGCGGGGATGGCAAAAATGGGCGCGGCGGAGTTGGTACCGTTGGTAGCAGTAAAGCCGTCTCAGTTGCTTGCTGGTGGTACGTCTGCCCTATCAAATCGCCCTGAGAATCGGCGACCACGACCCCATTCTCGTCAGTCAGCACGATGCGACGTCCATACAGACTTCCCATCTCCTCAACCTGGGCCTGAATACCTGTCCAGTCTCCCTGTTCAAAATGGTAGCGTGTTAGCGAATGCAGTAACCGGGCAAAGTGTGCCTCCTCGTGCCGCTCCTCAAATCGCCCGATTTCACCGCTGGTTCGCAGGCTTATGAAGAGAAAGACTGTGCCAATGGTTACCAGTATTACCGAGAGGAAGGCAATTAAAAAGCGAAACTTCAGACTATGTATCATTTCCCGCCTCTATAAAAGAATAACCGACCCCGTATATTGTTTTTATGTATTTGGGATGGTCAGCATCTGCCTCCAACTTGCGCCGCAGGTTGAGAATATGTACGTCTATAGTGCGGTCAAAACCCTCAAAGTCATAGCCGAGGGCTTTTTCGATGATTTCAGCCCGACTGAAAACCCTGCCCGGTTCCCTGGCCAGAATCCCCAGCAGCTTGAACTCGGTCGGCGTTAGATTCAGAGACCTGTCTCCAAGAAATGCCTGGTGTTTCACGAAGTCTACGGCAAGTTTTCCGTTCTTGACCTCAGACGGCCCGCGTTCCCCGGGGAGGCGCCTGAGCAAGGCCCTCACCCTGGCAGCCAGCTCCTTAGGGCTGAAGGGTTTGGTAACATAGTCATCCGCTCCCAGGTCCAAACCCGTCAGCTTGTCCTGTTCCGTTGTTTTGGCGGTCAGCATAATGATAGGCACATCGGATTCATCCCTCAAAGTGCGGCAAACCTCAAGCCCGTCTATGCCGAGCAGCATAAGGTCCAGAACAATGAGGTCAGGATGTCCTTCCCTGGCTTGACGCAGGGCTTCAATACCATCATAAGCAGTCAGCACACGGTAACCATCCCGGTTCAGATAGAGCTTGACCAGCTCTACCGTTTTCCGGTCATCATCAACAATCAGTACCCGTTTGCCTGCCATCGCTGAAGCTTCCTGTTAATCTATTCTTGGTTAATGTTATACCATAAATGTTAAGAAATTATTAATTATTTGTTGGCTCGTCAAAGAAAGGAGGGGGGGATATTCTCCCCCCCCCTCCTGCGGAAAGGTCAGCAGAGTGTTGTAACAGGGAAATTAGTAAGTTATTCTGCCGGGGCACATGGCCCACCGAAACCGCGGAACCCGCCATGACCACGGAAGCCGAAACCGGGCAGGTTATCAGGCATTGATTCTATCCGGTCCTTCATATGCTCATACTGTTCCTCGGTTATCTTGCCCTGGTCAAAAAGGTCCTGAAGGTGGTTTTGTAGAGCCTCGGGGTCCATCTCACCGCGGTTTGGCATACCTTCAGGGTGCATCTCGCCTCGGACCTGGGTAAAGGTTTCTCTGAGCACCTCCGGGTCGATGGCGACGCCTGTCTTCTGCTCGTAGATTTCACAGACTCTGTCCAGCAGCGCCGTGCATGGGGCTTCAGGCTGGCTGTCATCCCCGTTGTTAGCCAGGGCTATGCCGCCGATACTCCCGACCAGAACCACGGCCGCCAACACAGCAACAATAACCAGTTTCTTTCTTCGCCACATCTTGTTTCACCTCCTTTCAATTGTGCATTCTAGTAATAATGATAAAGAACAAATATTAAAATCTGATTAAGACTTTAAAAGAGTGCAAACCGTAGTTTGCCATCGATATCCTGTGCGCTTTTGAAGAAATAAACGATGAATGTTTATTAAGTCGTGTAAATCTTCATAATTTCTTAATATTCTCCTGCCATACTGATTTCAGGAATAATAAAAGAATATGGAAGGCAGGGAATATGAAAAGAACAGTAATGACAGTCCTGACAGCCTTTATCCTAGTTGGGCTTACAGTTTCATCGCTGGGTTGTAGTTCTGAACCAAGCGAAGAAGATATGGCTGAAACCCAGATAGTCAGCGTACAGCGCGGTGACCTGGCAGTTGAAATCACCGCCGTTGGTAACCTGGCATTGTCCCGCAGCGAGGACCTGGCTTTTGACCTGTTCTACCAGGAGGGAACAGTAGAAGAGGTTCTTGTAGAAGAGGGAGACATTGTTACCGAGGGGCAGGTTCTGGCTCGCCTGGATACAGAGGAATGGGAGGACGAGCTGAGCGCGTTGGAAGACCAGGTTATAGCAAAAGAACGCGACCTGATACAGGCACAAATCAACCTGAAAACAGCCGAACAAACTCTGAAGAACTCAAAGGATAATAAGGAAGCTAAAGAACTGGCGCTGCTTAATGCCCAGATAAGTTTGGACCAGGCAAAGTATAACCTGTCTGTGGCGGAAGAAACCCATACTTGGCCAGATATTGAGATTGCAGAAGCTGAGGTGGAGAAGGCTGAAGCCCTTTTGGAATATGCTTTGGAAAGTGGTTTTGACAGGCTTGTCACCCGCGCTCAGGCGGAACTGGATGCAGCCGAAAAGGTATACAACGCCCTTGTACAGGGCTACGACACGGAGGAAGTGGCTATAAAGAAGTTGCAGGTAGAATCGGCTGAGATGACGCTAGCTCAGGCCGAGGAAGATTTAAATGAAGTAGCCGAAGACGTGGCGCTAAAGGGGCTTCAACTGACGCTGAGCCAGGGGAAATTGGCGGATGCCGAAAAAGCTCTGGTGGACGCTCGAGAAGAGCTGGAAGAGGCAAACGGTAAAAGCCCGATTATTGCAGCGCTATTCGACGGGTTCATCACCAAGGTGAACGTGGAAGGTGGCGACGAGGTTTTAAGCGGTACCGTCGCTGTGCAGCTTGCCGACCCCGAAAAGTTTGAAGCAGATATCATGGTAAGCGAGATAGATATCCTGCAGGTAAAGCTGGGAGGAGACGCCTGGGTGCAGGTGGATGCCATGCCGGGAATGAGCCTTTCGGCTAAGGTTACCCACGTTTCCCCCACGGCAACTATTCAGTCAGGCGTCGTGAATTATCAGGTAGAAGTGGAAATAGAGTCACATGAAGCGGTAATGCAGGAGCGGCAACAGGCGCAAGGAGGACAAAAACGACAGATACCAACGGAAATATCAAAAGACTTTCAGCTTAGAGAGGGTTTGACCGTCACTGTGCACATACTAGTTGCGGAGAGGAACAACGTGCTACTGGTACCAAACCAAGCGATTACTCGCCTTGGGATGGAGACCCTTGTTCAGGTGTCAAAGGACGGCGTCGCTGAAGAGCGTGTGATACAGCTGGGCATCAGTGACTGGCAGTTTACAGAAGTAACCGATGGGCTCAGTGAAGGTGAGCAAGTAATCGTTCCGCAGGGGACAACCACTACATCAACAAGCCCGACACCGAGAAGCCCAATGCCTTTCATGAGACCGCCACATGATTAAAGGAGTTCATTTCGATGATTAGATTACAGGATATAACCAAAGTCTATCCCATGGGTAAAAGGGAACTGACCGTACTCAGGGAAGTAAACCTCCATATTGAACAGGGCGAACTAGTAGCGATTATGGGTCCCTCTGGCTCAGGCAAGACGACCATACTTAATCTTATCGGTTGCCTTGATACACCGACTTCGGGCAGTTACTATCTGGAAGATAAAGAGGTGAGCCACCTTGGCAGTGGCGAACTGGCTCAGATCAGAGGTCAGAAGGTGGGCTTCGTTTTCCAGACCTTCAATCTACTTCCCCGATTATCGGCACTGGCCAACGTGGATCTCGGAATGAGGTATGCCGGCGGCAGCGACCGCAAGCGGGCTATGGAGGCACTGGCTAGGGTGGGACTCTCCGACCGTACCAATCACCGCCCTACCGAACTTTCCGGTGGAGAGCAGCAGAGGGTGGCCATTGCCCGGGCTCTGGTGAAAAATCCTCCGTTGATTTTAGCCGACGAGCCTACCGGCAATCTGGACAGCCGTTCCGGTGCGGAGATAATCTCCATCCTCACCTCTTTACACGCCGAGCAGGGCATTACCCTGCTCGTGATAACTCATGACGCCAATATAGCTAGTCACTGTCAGCGCATTATTCATCTTATGGACGGTCAGGTAGAAAGGGAGGAGAAGGTATGAAGAAGTGGTTTGAACCTTTCTCAACAGCCTGGGTCGGTGTGGTCACCCACAAGCTTCGCAGCTTTTTAACCATCCTCGGAATCGTCATCGGTGTAGCCGCCGTGATTGCTCTGATGTCCATCGGCAGGGGTGCTTCGGCAGACATCCTCTCCCGCATCGAGGGCATGGGGTCGGACCTCATTACCATCAGTCCTGGCTCGTCTACCTTTGGTGGTGTCAGGAGTGCTGCCGGTAGCGTTCGCACACTTACTCAAGAAGATGCAGAGGCAATATCAGGACAGGTTGCTTATGTGGATTCGGTAGCTCCTACCTACTCAACCTCGCTCCAGGTCGTTGTCGGTGGCGAGAATGTGAATTCTCAAGTTGCCGGTGTACCCCCGGAGTACCAGGAGATACAGAATTTGGAGATTGCCTATGGTTTCTTCTTCTCTGACTATGAGTATCAGCGTGGCGCAAAGGTAGTAGTACTTGGCTCGAATGTAAAAGAGACCCTGTTTGGTGATACTGACCCGATTGGGCAGCAGATACGTATGGGCAATAACATTGTCCGTGTTATCGGAGTTTTGGAAACCAAAGAAGGCTTTATGGGCTCCTCGCCTGATGATGCCATTTTGATTCCGTTAACTGCTATGCAGCAGATGGTTGCCCAGCCAAGAACCAATCAGGGCGAACGCATAGTTTCGTCCATAGTGCTGACGGTGAGCGACGAGGAGCAGACAGAATACGTGGTTGATGAAATAACGAGCCTGCTTCGTGACCGACACCGGCTGGGACCTAATGTAGATGATGACTTTCGTATTATATCTATACAGGAGATATCCGAAACCGTGTCTGAAGCGACGGGTACGATGACCCTTCTCTTAGGCGCTATTGCTGCTATTTCACTGCTGGTGGGGGGTATCGGGGTGATGAATATCATGCTGGTATCGGTGCTGGAGAGGACCAGGGAGATAGGTATCCGAAAGGCGCTGGGAGCCAGGGAGAGGGATATTTGGGTTCAGTTCCTCATTGAAGCCGCTTTCCTGACGTTTGCCGGCGGTGTCATCGGCGTCATCGCAGGCTGGATGGTCTCATATTTTGTTTCCAGTATGGGAATAATGACGACTATCGTTAGTGCTGACATCGTCATTCTTGCCGTTTCGGTATCGGTGGGAATTGGTTTGTTCTTTGGGTTTTACCCTGCCTGGAATGCGTCACGCCTCAATCCTATTGAAGCACTGAGGTCTGAATAGACATCGGTTTGTTCAACCTAGCTTTGTCTAAAAAGGTTCCCTTGTTGCCGCGCCCATTTAACTATGACTCCTCACGCCTACAGGGTACATCCTAAAATGACATCACGGATTATTTGCGGAATCTAAGTGTCAGAATACTGACCTTGTATCTCAAACAATATGATAGAATGTCTGCCGGAGGCTGGGTGTGGCAGATCGATTGACCTTAGGTCTTGCAAGACCGTGGGGCAGCGTGGTCGCCACGCCCGAATCTCCAGAAGAGCCCGAACAGTTGCCAG
>JAHJTL010000085.1 GCA_018829775.1 Chloroflexota bacterium
AGTATCCCGTCCACAAACATGGTGCCCCTGCCCACCTGGCCAAACCCGAATGAGTATGATGGGTCTCTTAAACGAGCAACCCGTATCTAACTGCTAAAGAGGGAGCCGGGAAACAATAGGCTGGGGACTGTCCGCCGATGTGATTAAAGCGAAAAGAATTCGCCGGAGGGTATTGACCTTCAACCAGATAGTATGTTTGTGGCAATAATCTTTGGTGTAATTGGCGCTTTCATCTGGTCAATATTACTTAACAGAATTCATGTTATTAAAAACGCGATGTTTACTACACCGGCTTTTGTTTTTGTGCTATTCGGTATTGTAGAGACATTAGGTTTTAGTGGGGCCATTGCAGCGCTGTCTTTTGGTGTAACTCTTGGTAATATTGAGTCAATTAATCTCACTATTTTTAAGCCATCATCAACGAAAGACCCTGTCGGACTTACAGAGACGGAAAAGGTGTTTTTTAGTGAAGTGGCTTTTCTACTAAAGACATTCTTCTTCGTTTATCTTGGACTCTCGCTTGAACTGATTAGTGAGCAGCTTATTATTCTTAGTCTCGTTTTGACAGCGATAGCTTTTGCACTTCGCATACCAGCGACTAGATTATCCCTTAGACGTTCACTACCGCTCAAAGATATGTCTATCGTGGCCGTTATGGTGCCTAAGGGTTTGGCAGCGGTGGTACTAGCTTCCCTTCCCTTGCAACAAGGTGTTCTAGGCGGAGAACTAATTAAAAACATTACTTATGGCGTAGTACTGCTGAGTATTGTCATCACTTCATTTTTGGTGATGTTGATTGATAAGACGAAATTCTATAAATTATATGGCTGGCTTCTTTTTCCACGCTTGCCGAGTCTCTTTGGCAGTCCTAAATATCAATCTAGAGAATCACTAAATAAATCGGATGATATAGTACCTGCCGGGTCAAAGCTGTTTGGTAAGCAAGATCAGAATGATAGTAGTAATTGATAATAAGGGAGTTATTGACCTTTGGGTTGTTAAATTAACTTAAAACCGTCTTTCTAGCTTTATTTAGAATCGTCCTAACAGCGCCTGAAATAGGTTGCTTCCCACCACTGGTTTCCTCAAAATACTGGGTTACGTTCTCCAAGGCTAGCCTTTGTAACTCACTTATCTCCATAATATCAACAGAAATACCCTTAGGTTTCTGTAAACAAATAAGGTAGCCTTCTTTACCTCTTCTTTGTAAGCCTATACGCTTTCTTTCTGCCTTATCAATTAGTTCGGAAGATAAAGTAGTCACGATAAGATCCCCGTCACTATCCAGAACCAATAACCTCTGTTGACTTGGTGGCGTGTTCTTCACTGGAGGTAGTCGTTTTAAAATGATGAGTGGAAAGGCATACTCTACTTTGTAAATGGGAATAGATACTTCGACATCATCTTTCCTGTAATAAGGCAGTCTATTAAGTACTTTGGATGAAGTTGATGATGTAGTTTTATGAGTATCTCTGGTTTTTTCTATTAATAGTTCTCTACGTTTGCTATCTCCCAGCTTGATGATTTCTTCTGGATACGTTCTAAGTACATCTGGGATTATGGCATCTCTAAGAGCATGTTCCAGTATATGATTGAGAGCCCAGATTTCATTTTCTCCTATTTTAACTACTAGCGGCGTAGGTCTACTTGTGCCAGTATCCCAATAAATAGTTGCAAAGTCATTTTGAGATGCTTCCATCTGTTGAGTTTCTTTTATAATTCGATGGTAAGTTGACCTTCCTAAGAGTTGAGTAAACAAATTTCCTTCAGCATCACAGGATAATAACCGTACCTTATTCTTTGGCCATCGCTCATTTCCTAGGCGCACCGGCATGAGCAAAAGTGAATGGTTAGGTCTATTTTGATGAAATAACGGCATGATTCTGCCACCTCGGCTTTATTCAGATGCAAATTATATATTATTTCGGTTGCCTTGTCTAGTAAAAATAACTGTGAAGTAACATACAACGTATAGACATCAGTATGTAGTACTTTCGTTCAACAGTCTAGTTGATATTTTGACTTGTAATCGGGCTTGCCCTGCCCCCCGAAAAGGAGTCCAGTTATAATGTTAGACTTGATAACAAAAGTTTGTTTTGTTACTCATTGCAGGAAATGGCATTTTGTCAATAATCCTTTACCGGTCTTTTACCTTTCATATTCTTTTAGCCTTTTCACTTTCCCTCATTCTATTTGAAATGCAAGTGGGGTAATATTAACAATAACCCTGTAAAAGGGCTTTCGGTGTTTTAGGCAGGTTACCAGCCTGATTTTTCGGGTGACGTAGACCTGATTCTTTAAAAATTAAATAAGTTTGAGGCCGATTCCAGCTTCAAAAACACCGTGAATAACGAAGAAATCGTTTAAAGATAGGGAGGCCACCGCCACCCTTTTTTGACTATCCACCTCATTTTTTCAGGACTTGGCTTAGTTTGCCATTTTTTGATGGTCTCTTCGTTAAGCTCAAATCCAAAACCAGGTTTATTCGAAGGAGAAATCTCACTATTCTCTGGTTCAATAGGATTAATAAAAAGCTGCCCCATTGGTTCAAAGAAGTCATAGACACATTCGTGAAATAAACCGTTAGGAACCGCTGCAACAAGCGACACATCCACGTATTCTGTATGATGAGGACAAATTGGCAAGCCAAATGAATCGGCAATAGCTGCAATCTTGATAAATTCCGTTACGCCTCCACATTTCCCAATGTCTGCTTGAACTACTTCGGCAGCTCCTTGTTCCATCAGCTGCCTGAATTCCCATTTTGTATAATGGTTCTCTCCAACGGCTATGGGAATAGATGTCTCCCGGGCTAGTTTGGCGAGGTTTTCGATTTCGTCAGCTAAAATCGGCTCCTCAAGCCAGAATATATCATATTCCTCAAGCTTCCTGGCCATTCTCATCGCTGTATGGAGGCTCCATCCATTGTTAACATCCAATGCCAAATCAATATCGGGACCAATGGTTTGCCTGACGAGCTTAACCCTCTCTAGGTCTTCGTTGGGATCTTTTCTCCCCAACTTCAACTTAATCATCTTAAAACCCATCTTCACGTACTCATTGACCTCTTTAATCAGCTCTTCATTGGTATAGTGGAGGTCTACTCCTGTGACATATGAAGGGACTGTGTCTCGATGCCCTCCCAGGAGACGATGTACCGGCATACTGAAAATTTTCCCTTTAAGATCCCATACGGCCATATCTACTGTACTTATCGCCGAAATTGCTATGCCTCTTCTACCGTACTGCAAAGTAGCCCAGTACATCTTTTCCCAAATCCTCTCACTATTAATTGGATCTTCACCGATAATCACTGGTTTTAAGAGATCTTCAATAATTACCTGGGCCACTTTACCGCTATAGTTGATACTAAGTCCGGTTATATCCTCATCGGTCATAATTTTAAGAAACGTGTAGGTCATAGCGGCAGGGATTGTATTTATGGCGTCAGTCATTGGCTTAAAGGGAACATAAATGGGATTGGATACTTGTAAATCTGTAATCTTCATAGTATTTCTCCTTTCAGCTTGTTTTGTTACTCCTTGCTTTTAAGAATCCTCCTCGCGTTTCATGGTTGATTCCTTCTTTCCACCTTACAAACGCTTGCACGGCATCACACGCCATACCACAAGATATTATAAGATTCTTACCAGAAAGGAGTTTGCATGGTGGGTAACGGGACTTCTATTACAGTCGGCATATCTCTATCGAGCGCAGTTCTTAACGCACTTCCCAACTCCTCAGGATTCGTTAGTTTCACCCCTTCAGCGCCGAAACCCTTGGCTATGTAGGCGAAATCCGGATTCTGCAGTTGAGTGCCAATGACCCTGCTTTCAAATCTGAGATGCTGGTCGCGGAGTGAGGCCCCATACGCGTTATCCACGAAGACAATGGCTACAACGTTGATTTTCTCCTGCACTGCCGTGGCAAGGTCTGTTAAGCCATACATGAATCCACCGTCGCCGCATAGCGCTACCACATGCTTGTTTGGATTGCCTACTTTGGCACCGAGGGCCGTAGGGAAAGCATATCCCAGAGTAGCAAAGTACGAACTGTTAAGGTATGTACGAGGTTGCAACACAGGATAAGAGAGATGGCCCCAGTAGGCAACATTGTTAACCCCTGGAATTAATATATCATCTGCTTTTAACTCTTCACGAATCGTGCGAATCAAAGACAATTGAAGAGGTGCTACACCCTCTAGCTGCGTCCTTACGTTGTCTTTAATCTTATTCAACTCTTCCGATTTCCAGGTGCTTTTACTCTTTTCGGGCAGAGCCTCAAGTAAAAGTTCAAGCGCAGCACGAGCGTCGCTTACAATCCCCAAATGGGTAACGTGATTTCGTCCTATCTCGGCGGAATCCACATCTATGTGTATCAGTTTCTGGTCCTCCCTGAATGATATGGGAGCTCTTGGTGTAGAATACAGACGACTTCCAATCGCCAGAATAGTATCAGCTTGAGGAAAAGTCCAAGAAACTGGACCGTAACCGGAATAAAAGACGCCTAATAATAGCGGGTGGTTGCCCGGGATAGCACCTTTCCCTTCCGGAGTAGTTATTACCGGGGCATTCAATTTCTCGGCAACCAGCGTTAGGGCTCTGGTAGCATCAGAAGATAGCACCCCTCCACCTGCCCATATAACCGGTTTCTTTGCGCTGGCTAGAAGATTGGCGGCATCGTCAATCTGACCTTTCTCCGGTGTTACCACAGGGATCGATTCAGGGGCTTTATTTATATCCACTTGTTCAATAGCCTGTAATAAATCCCTGGGAACCTCAAGTTCCACAGGTCTTTGCCTTCCGGACTTCAGCTCACACATCGCTTTCCGTACAGCCCATGGAATCTCCTTTACTTGGCGTATACAGTAGCACCACTTGGTTAAAGGCTGAAACACTTCTATCTGCCCGGCAACTTCATGGGTTGCCCCACGCTCCTTATCCAAATCGTTGGTCCCGACCTGCCCCGAAACCAGTAGAACAGGAGTAGAAGTAGCATACGCTGTGCCGATGGCCGCCGTTGCGTTTAACGCACCGGGGCCGGGTACAACAAGGGCCACACCAACTTTTCCAGTCGTTCGGGCATAGCCGAAGGCCATATAGGCCGCGGTCTGTTCCTGGCGTACGGAAATCCAGCGCATGCCTTTCTGATTATAAACAGAGTCGAGCATCTCCATTACTTGCTCGCCGGGGAGACCGAAAATCACTTCCACACCCTCACGGGCCAAAGAGCCTATAAGTATGTCAGAACCTGTTAGTTTGGACATCACTTACCTCCTCTGAGCAACATATATTGGCCTTAGTTAAAGGTTGGTATCACTTTATCAAAAACGATTCACTACCGCAATAATTCAAACGGTATTAAATGTTCCTTATGTAGCTTTTGGTTTTATTACTTATGAAACTTATTCTTCCTCACAATGCCATACCCTCGCCCGTACAACACTATATTCGAGCACAAATCTTGTACGTACAAGGCTTGTCTTTTGTTAGGATATACAATTCCCTATTTTGTCAAATGAGAAGGGGGGCAATTTAGCTCTCCTTCCCATTAGAAGCAGCTGTATTTGAAGAGGTTAAAGTCATAATGCAGCGTGAGATCAGCAATTTTACATCAAACTGCCATCTATTCTTTTGTAATCATTTCTTCCTTGTACTTTCTAACTAAATCCGGTTTATATTCAGCCCTTCTTCCAATACATGCTTCCCTCGGACATAATTGACAAGTTTCAAAAGTGGTCTCTGTTTGGAATATGACACCGGATACCGATTTTATTGGAAGCATCAAACAAGTGTTAGTTAACCTTACGCCTATTAGACTCTCTACATCACCGAAGATTGAAAACAGCTCTTTTTGTTGAGTTATCGGCCAAATATCCGCGGAGCCAGAACCTGGCGCCATTCTTGATAGCTGTCAACACGCATAGTTGTTCCTGATATGGTCTATCAAATAACTAAGTGCTGAGCGCACTATAACCTCTTTAATCTGGTCCATGAAGTAATACTTCATTAATTGATGCTCTGGAATTTCTATTTCATCCACTTCTCTACCGCACGTCACTATATATGGAAATACTGTATCTATTTTGTCCAGATTAACTCTAAGAATATGGCTGGTAAATTTTCTACCTCCTATCTCCAATGAGTCTCCCTGTCTGTTTTCAACACTGGAAATCTCAAATAAAGCTTTCGGTTTTGCTATCGGGCGAGCTATTTCCAATAGCTCATTGATAATGTCCTTAAAGCTATCGTTCATACTCCGAATACGTGTTTTCTTCACCACATCATCGAGTTCTAATTTTACTGGAATATCATCTATTACTTCCATATCTCCTCCATGCGCTTCTCCCCGTACCCGCTAAAAACCATACCCTATCTTTTTTATGATTGCTTTCTATTTATTTGGAATACATTATATACATATTGTGCCTTTTACTCAATCTTGGTTGGTGGGCAAAGGGGGGGGCTATGAGTAGGAACTTCGCCCATAACCCTCTTGGTTGGTGGCTATCAAAGGTATATAATCCCCTTGTAGGAAAGTATGGGGGGTTAAGGATATGCTCATATTTAAAGCCGTTGCATCCCCAATTATGCGACTATACATACTCTTGGTTAAAGGTTTCCCTAGTACGACAACATCGGGGGGACGGTGGGGATTACTCCAGACGTTCTTGTCTATTGTCTTCTTTCTATTCGGTGTTCCCGCTTTGCTTACCTTCCTTTTGCCTGATGGAGGCAAGGCGATGAACATCGTCATAATAGTATTCTTCATCTTCGGCCTTTTGGTGCTTATATATACAGCGTGGCTAGGCATAAAGTTTTACCGTGCTAGTAAGAGAGAAACGGATGATGTAACACGGCTAGAAACTAAGATTGATACCCACGAGCAAAAATATGTGGAATTGATGCAAACTTTAATAGATGAGGTGAAAGGATGAAGGGGAGACATAAGACGATGGACACAAAAATAAATTGTAAATACTGCCAATCAGACAAACAACCAAGATTGAGTAGAACCGTTGGCGCCGTTGACTTGACTTTGAGCGCAGAGGAACTGAACGTCTGCGATGAGGTCTGGCACGAACTAAGACCGCCCCGATTCTATTACGGGGCGCAACAGCTTCACCGATAAGTCAGCATCTTAGCCGGTTTCACATGTGATTGTACTGATAATACTAACTTGCTAAACAGCACAAAAGCTTGCATTGTAACGTGTTGAACAATCGTCTATTTTGTTACCTATAGAAAAGAGAGCAACTCTGGGTCGGCACCTTATTTTTTAAAATTGTTATATAAATAGACTTCCGATATGATCATACAGGTATAAAGTAGCGAGAAAATAAAACGTAAAATTGCTTACTTAATTAATTTTTAAATGAATCGTTGAAATGCCACAGGCATTTTGCCAACAAATTTAAAAATACCAATAAATAATAAACAAAATGCGAAGCATAAATCTCCTCCATATTGACTAATATCCGATACTAAATCATAATAATTTGGGTCATTTGGATGACGTCTCATGAATATGTTTCAGAATAAGTTACATCTTTTAAGCACCGGCGTACCGGTTACTTCCCTGAGCCCTTATTCAAATCCCTTTCAAGAGTATAAGGTAGCCTTTGAGGACCGGGAGCAGCCTTTCCTTGAATACTATTCCTTTGCTGGAAAACTGGTAAAGAAAAGGACCCTGACCAGAGGAGAGTTCTGGAATCTGGCCTGTTCTGGCGCCAGATATCTCTCAGATAACGGCGTAGCAAAAGGCGACCGTTTATTACATTGTTTTTCCTGTAACAATCTGTACGACCCAGTATTCAGGCTTGCTTCCGTCCTGGTGGGATGTGTTCCGGTGACGGTGAACTGGCAAGCCGACGATAATGAACGCATCGCTGCCAAAGCCAAGATAACAGGAGCAAAGTTTATCATTTTTGATGAAGAGTTTGCCAGCCGAATAGAAGCGATACGGTCGAAATCCCGTATCAAAGCTGCCCTTGAAGCCGGTAAACTTGAATCATATGGAAATATGAGTACATGGGAACCTCCCGCGCTAAACCAGGATGACGAAAAAATAATCATTTTCACGTCCGGCACTACCGGGGAGCCCAAAGGAGTGAGCCTTTCATACGGGAACTATCTGGCTAATAAACTCACTTTTGAGCAGTATTTTGGCGTATCGGAAACGACGCAACTGGATATTTTATTGGTTAATCCTCTGCATCATACTAACTCGACAGCTTTCCTGGACTGGGCTATGCGGCGTGGTGGAACGAAAATACACCTCCTGCAACGCTATTCCACGCTTTACTGGAAGATACTGGTAGACGTGGCACGACAAAAGCGTGACCTGCTCATTGCCCCTATGGTTTCACGGCATATCGATTTCCTGGAAGAACTCCATAATCGCTCAGAACTGCCGGTTGAAGTGGATGAGATAAAAAGCGCTCTCAGCGCAACCGATATGATGATTGGTTCGGCTCCGGTCGGTCCGACCACAATCAAACGCGTACTTACTTTCAGCGACCACCTGCCCATTGTTCGTTTCGGCTCAACCGAAACCTGCCTTCAGGTTATGGCAACGCCAAGGACGTTATCCCAAAATGAGCTTGCCAAAGCGTTTGAAGCTGGTTGGTCGCATTGTTACCAGGGGGAAAGTACCGTCGGTTATTACATCGGCCGAGACCACCCCCCTTTCACACGTATCCAAGCCGTAAGGTCTATCGACCCGGGAAGCAAAGGTTATCTTCAGCCTTGCGATGTTGGGGAACCCGGTTACCTGGTCACACAGGGTCCGAATATTATGAGCAGCTATGTGGGCGATGACGAAGCTGCCGAGTCTGTTTTTCGCGAGGGATGGTACACAGGCCTGCGGGACATCGTCTTCGCCTTGGAAAATGAAGCGGACGGACAACTGGACTATTACTGGGTGACCAGAGATTCGGCACTTCTCATTCGCAGTGGTGCCAATTATTCCTATGACCAGGTTGCTGCCGAGCTATCCAAAGTATTGATTGAAGACTTCGACTTAAAAACGGAGCAATTCAAATTATCTGTAATAGGCCTACGGGTTGAAAGCGAACACGAAGACAGTTGCTGTGTTACCATTGAGCTCAGCCCAGAGGTCGTCGATAAACAGAGAGAACTGGAAGCTGATTTTATAAACAAAGCTCGTGCAAGGGTTCGCAAAGGTTTCTGGCCTGATTATGTCCGCTTTGCCGAAATTCCGACGAACTTCAAGGGCCTTGTCCTTCTTCCGGAATTGAGACAGGATTACAGGCAATCACTGGAGGCAAAAGGGCTGACAATATATAATACCTGAAGGGACTATTCTCAACTTGTCCCCGGCCAAACGTAAACGTGCTCCACTGCACCCTCGCGTAATTTGAATCCTATAATGTGACCTTATATTGACAAACTCACGAAGCCACTGTAGCCTTTGTATTATAGACCTTATCTTGGGTCTTTTTTTAAAGTGGTGGGTTAACGTACATGGACTTATCCAGGATTACCCAGCAGTTTACCGAGAGCATCATACGGGATATGACAAGGGTGGCGTTGCGACATCCCGGCAGTATCAATCTGGCTCAGGGATTCCCAGACTTCCCCGCACCCGAATCCATTAAACGCGCCGCAATTGAAGCCATCCAGAGAGATGTCAATCAGTATGCCATCACCTGGGGAAGCCCTTCGCTCCGAGAAGCGATTGCAGACCGGATTCGTCGTTACAATAACATTGAGGCAGACCCGGACAAGAATATCACCGTAACCTGCGGCTCGACCGAAGCCATGATGGCATCTCTCAAGGCAATCATTAATCCCGGCGATGAAATCATAATTTTCGAGCCATTCTATGAAAACTATGGACCAGATTGCCTCCTTTCCGGGGCAACGCCGCGATATATTCGATTGAGACCGCCGGACTGGTCTTTTGATTTTGACGAACTGGAAAACCTTTTCAACTCAAAAACCAAGGCAATCGTCATCAATACCCCCAATAACCCTACCGGGAAAGTATTCAGTGAAGAAGAACTTCGTTTCATCGCCGGGCTTTGCCTTCAATATGACGCCATAGCCGTCACCGATGAGATATATGAACATATTCTGTATGACGGTCACGTACACCTATCGATTGCCTCCTTTCCCGAGATGGCAGACCGGTCAATTACCATAAATTCAATCTCGAAAACCTATTCTCTGACCGGGTGGCGGGTTGGTTGGGCCATTGCCAGCGACAGGATAACGAGAGAGATAAGGAAGGTCCACGATTTCATGACCGTGGGCGCGGCGGCCCCCCTGCAGGAGGGCGCGGCTTTTGCTTTATCGCTGGGTGAAGACTACTATCGATGGCTGGCAGAATTCTATCAGAATGCCAGAGATACCCTGTATTATTCCATCTTGGAAACCGAACTGTACCCGTACAAACCGGCCGGGGCTTACTACATCATGTGTGAGTGTGCTGACTTCATGCAGCGACATCAACTTCCGAATTCCCTGGAGCTTGCCTATTTCCTGGTAAAGAATATCGGAATCGCTACGGTGCCGGGAAGTTCGTTTTATTCCGACCCCAGCTACGGACAATTGCAGATTCGGTTTTGTTTTTGTAAGAACCCTGAGACGCTTCAAAAAGCACAGACTTATCTTTCCAAAATATCGAAACCAAAACGTGGCCGTCATACCGGGAGCCAGTCTGAGACGGACCGGGCCTGAGCCTATGCCAGGCCGCCAAAGCCGGACAACTCATCGTAGTGATGAGGCCAGGCCGCAGCGGTTTATCAAAATTTTAAATTAGCCCAGGGCGCCGGCCAGCGAAGGTTCGGACTCGTCCAGTTCATCGAGGTTAGGGATGAACGACGCCTGTTTCTCCCATTCCAGCATGCCCTGAAACCAGATGTAAGCGGCGGCCCTTGACGTTACCACCCGCATCTTCCTTAACTGCAACATGGAATCGATGCTGTGTTCGCGCCTTGATTCGATTATCCGCTGTGCCGATATCGGGCCGACGCCGGGCACGCGGAGCAGCTCCTCATGGCTCGCCCGGTTTATGTCCACCGGGAACAGCCAGGGCTGGTTTTCGGCGATGACCAGCTTCGGGTCCTTCCTCAGGGAGAGGTTACCTTTCTCACCGAGCGCCAGCTCCACCTCTTTTAGCGGGAAGCCGTAGATTCTGAGCAGCCAGTCCGACTGGTAGAGTCGGTGGGCACGCAGCGGATTGGCTGGTGGCAGACCCTCCAGCGGCGAGTCCCTGACCGGTCGGAAAGGACTGAAATAGGTCCTCCGCAATTCCACCTCGTGGTAGAGGGCCGAGGTAGTGCGCAGTATATCTAAATCGCTTTCACCCGCCGCCCCGACGACAAACTGCGTCGTCTGTCCGGAAGGCACCAGCCTTTCATCCGACGCCATCAGCTTTTTCACCCACTGCATCGGCGCCACGATGTTCTGATGCAGGTCCTTCCGCTTGCTCAGCCTGGCGAGATGCTTTACTGTCGGAGCTTCCATATTTACGGAAACACGGTCGGCCAGTTTGCACCCTTCGGCAACACAGTCGAAGGCTGCGCCGGGCAGGATTTTGAGGTGAATGTAACCGGTAAAACCATAGCGGTGGCGCAGGATTTCCACCGTGTTGACCATGGCTTCCATGGTGCGCGTCGGGTTATCGGCGACCCCGGAACTCAGAAATAGCCCCCGCACCATTCTCCGCTGGTAGAGCTGCATGAATACCCTGGCCAGTTCCTCGGGGCGGAAGGCGCGGCGGGGAAAGTCCCTGGCAACGCGATTGGTGCAGTAGGCACAGTCATTCATGCAGACGTTGGTCAGCAGCACCTTGAAAAGGCAGACCGAGCCACCGCCGGGCAGCGTGGAACGGTAGATGAACCGCTGCGGCGAGGGCAGAAAATCGCGCACGCCGCTGTAGCCGCAGATGTCGTACTTCGCCGCCGCCGATAAATCCTTGAGTTTATCTTCAACCTCCATCTGCCACACCACCTTTTTTAATAGAACAATTGTACTATAACACAGCAGAGTAAGGTGGTCAATAGCCGAGAGTAAGATAGTATCACTCGCTCATACGGGAGCCGACGATAAGCAGGATACCAACGAGCGCCGCGATGGTGAACAGCGAAGCCTGAAACGTCCCGGTAACGTCAATCAGGTAGCCGAAGAGGACCGGCATGGTCAGAGACGTTAAGTTCCCCAGCGAGGAGACAAGTCCAACCACGCTGGCTGCCACCGGCGCCAGCCTCTGGTGGTGCGTCGGAACGGATAGAATAATGGTGAGCACGCCCATGGTGGTGAATCCGGCCACAAAAATGCAGGGCAGGAGAAGGGGAAACGGGGCGTAATTGATACCGACAATGGCCGCGGCAGCGATGATTCCCAGCGACGCCACAACGGCTCTGGTGTTCCGTAACCTGTCCAGAGCAAAACCGATTGTCGGTCCCGCCAGGAGGTATCCCAGGGGAAGAAGTATTGCCAGTGTCGGGTCAAGCCCTTTGGTGCCAAGTACTTTCGGCAGCCAGGTGGCGATGGTATCGTAGCTCCCGGCGCTGGCCATCATGAAGAGCAGCAGCGCCCAGATATATCGGTCCTTCAGAAATCCGACTAAACTCCTCAGCTGTAATCCGGTAGTCGGCCTTGCGGTGCTTCTGGCGAGTGTCCACCACAGAAGTGCCAAGATGATACCCAGGCCGCTATAGACGAGCAGGACCTGACGCCAGCTCAGCAGCTCCAGAAGGTAAGGCGTAAGACCGAAGGCAGCAGCGTTGCCGGCGGCAAGGCCGGAGATGTACAGTCCAGTGGCAAATCCGGGTCGCTGCGGAGTCCATTCCTTCACGATAAGCGGCAGGCACGGCAACACCACACCCAGTCCCACACCGAGGAAAAATTGGCTGACCAGAAAGGTCACGTAGTCCGGTGCCAGCGCCCTGATTACGGCCAGAACAGCTACGAACGGCAAAGCGAGCCGGAAGGCGTTCCGGTAACCGATTCGGTCGCCGAGAAGACCCCAGGGGATACGGCAGAGCATGAGGCTTAACACAGCAACGGAAAAGATGAGCCCGAACTCGGCGTGGGACAGGCCCATTTCCGATATAATATCGGTAACCATGGGGGCGGTGCCAAAATTCAACAGGGGCATTAGAAAGGCGATGCCGAACGCCAGAACAAGCATCACCCAGTGGTATCGGTTTTTCACGGTTTCAAACATGTTACCAAGCTACGAAATCGCCAATGGCACTCATTTTTCCGATTCGTCCTTCTTTTCCCCGGCCAGTTGCTCCCGCTGCCAGCGGTGGATTTCATCGAGCGCCGGCGGCGCCACGCTGAAAACCTCTATATCTTCGGGGAACTGCACCATGTGACCTTCCCGGATGAAAAGCAATCCCGCTTTGTCCGCCTCAAGCGTTTCATCGATCTGTTTGGCAATATGCTCATATCGCTTCCGTAGCGCTTCAACGTACAGCTGAGAGACCTGCTGCGCCACTTTCTGGCTGATAAAGCCTATAAGTATAAATCTCTCCCAGTCCATGCTTTCCTCGGCCAGCGCCCTGTCTTCAATCACTTCAATCAGGGCGCCACCCCGGCTCTTCTCCTCGGCGATTCGGCTGCTATCAGCGTTTAGGTTTTGTATGGCTTCAAGCCCCTCTTTGCCCGCCTGAAAGACCGATTCGTGATAGACGTGTCCCACCTCACCGAGTTTGGCCTCAAGGTTCGCCACGTGCTCGCCGACCTGCTGCCAGTAGCGTTTATACTTATCCGCGTAATCCTTGGGCGCGTTCTTCCCCGAGAACATCAGCGAAACGAGATAGAGCTTCCTCTTGCTGACGAACTCTTCTGCTTCCGGCTTCTCAATCTTCCCCAGTTGCTCTGACATGGTGCACCGTCCTTTCTCCCGCTATCCCATTCTACCTTCTGCTTTCGCCCTGAACAAGAGCCTCCGGCTGTGATATACTTATACACTCGGGAGAGGTAATAATCAATCATGGCCAAGGACTACTATCACATTCTGGGAGTGCCCAAAAATGCCCGCCAGCTCACCGGCGGACAGCCGGGAGATATTATCATAGTGGTTAAGGTGAAGTAAGAGGTCGCAACTATCTGAAAAATTACTTGACTGCCTGCATTAACCCTTGCAACCCTTCCTCTCTTCCACTATAATGCTGTGTGAATTGTCTGAAAACACCAGTATTAAATGTAATCGTGAGGAGGGATGACTATGCCCAAGTTCAGTGCCAATCTGTCCATGCTTTTTACCGAAGCTGGTTTTGCGGACCGCTTTGAGCGGGCGGCCAAAGCTGGCTTCAAGGCTGTGGAATGCCAGTTCCCGTACGAGCTGCCCAGGGAAGATATCGCCGCCAAACTGGATAAATATGGCCAGGAAATGGTCCTGTTCAACATACCGGCCGGCGACTGGGCGGCCGGGGAGCGGGGCATTGCCTGCCTGCCGGGACGGGAGAGTGAGTTCCAGGAAGGAGTGGGTAAAGCCATTGAATACGGTAAAGCGCTCAAATGCCCCCGCATCAACTGCCTGGTCGGCCTTACCCCCAAAGATGCTCCGGCGGATAAAGTACGCCAGACCCTGGTCAGTAACCTGAAATTCGCCGCTGATGCACTTCAGAAAGCGGGCATTTCCCTGCTGGTCGAGGCGCTCAACGACAAAGATGTCCCCGAATTTTACCTGGTGTACAGCAATGACGTCTTCCAGCTATTCGATGAGGTCGGGCACCCGAACCTTTCCTATCAGTACGACATCTACCATATGCAGGTTATGGAGGGTAACCTGGCCAAAACCATTCAGCAGAACGTGGGCCGTATCGGCCACATTCAGCTCGCCGACAACCCGGGTCGGCATGAACCGGGCACCGGCGAAATCAATTTCACCAATTTATTCAAGTTCATCGACGAGTCAGGATATACCGGCTGGATCGGCTTGGAATACAAGCCGGCCGGTGTTACAGAAGATGGCCTGGGATGGGTCAAACCCTATTTTAAATAAAGGAGGAAAAACATAATGGCAAATCTTGGATTCATTGGCGTGGGCATAATGGGCAAGCCGATGGCCGGGCACCTTATGGAGGCCGGCAACACGATGCACATCTACGATGTGGTCGACGCACCGGTCAAAGAACTGGCGGCGAAAGGAGCCATCGCCTGCGGCAACTGCAAAGAGGTGGCCGAGAAATCGGACATTGTCTTCATCATGGTGCCGGATACGCCGGATGTTGAAGCCGCCATCTTCGGCGCCAACGGCGTCATCGAAGGCGTTAAGTCGGGCTCAATTGTGGTGGATATGAGTTCCATCTCCCCCATTGCCACCAAGGAGTTCGCCAAGAAACTGGCGGAAAAAAGCGTGGAAATGCTGGATGCGCCGGTTTCCGGCGGGCAGGTAGGCGCGGAGAACGCCACCCTGTCCATCATGGTCGGCGGTAAGCCGGCGGTATTCGAAAAGATCAAGCCCTACTTCGAGCTCATGGGTAAGAACATCGTCCACATCGGTGGCAACGGTGATGGACAGACCTGCAAGGTAGCCAACCAGATAGTGGTTGGCGAGACCATTATGGCTATCAGTGAAGCCCTCCTCTTCGCTTCCAAAGCTGGCGCCGACCCGGCCAAAGTAAGGGAGGCGCTGCTTGGTGGCTTCGCGCAGAGCCGCATCATGGACCTGCATGGAAAGCGCATAATTGAGCGCACCTTCCAGCCGGGCTTTCGCATCCGCCACCAGCAAAAAGACCTGAACAACGCTCTTCAGGGAGCCCGCAGCCTGGGAATGAGCCTGCCGGGTTGCGCCGTAGCGCAGGAACTTTTTAATGCCCTGGCAGCTCAGGGTGATAGTGACCTCGACCATTCCGCCCTGGTACTGGCACTGGAGAAGCTGGCCAATCACAAGGTCGCTGGCTAACCGGCAATCTGACTTTAATTAAATACGACAAGCTGGAGAGAGGCAATGCCTCTCTCCAGTTTTTTTGCCAGCACCCCATCCACCCACTCAGCTTGAAATGTAAGTTTTAGGAAATGTTTAGTATTTTTCCCTGCATTTTTATATTTTATTTACCCTCGCAGCTTTATACTGAAGTTTGGCATAAAATGAACTCACGTACAGAGTGCTGCCTATTACCTATGACTAAAGAGCTATTGTCAATTGCCGTGTGGCTAGATAAGATAGCTTCAGTGGCCGAGCTTAATATGGACGGAGGGGAGATGTAGCCTATAATGCCTGATGTAAATGTTGAAGAAACCCAAATTGAGCCGCCAAAGACCAGGCTGCGAAAGCACTTGATTCAGACCGAAGCACTCCGCCTTATCCCCGAAGCTCTGGCGAGAAAACACGCCGCTATTCCTCTGGAGATTAGCGGCAATGTACTGCATGTGGCAATGGCTAATTCATCTGATATCATCGCCTTGGAGGCACTAGCGGCCCGGAGCCAGATGCACATCGTGCCGGTAAGAGCCAGTGCTGCAGAAATTCAAGAAGCCATAGATTTCAACTACCAGTCCTATGAGGAGATTGAAAAGCAGATTTCCAGCCTCTCACTGGAGACGGAAAAAGCCGAGCCGCAGGTTAAGCTGGATACGGTAACCGATGCACCGGTAGCTAGAGCACTCACTCTAATTATCGATGAAGCGGTTAAAGCCCGCGCCTCCGACATACACCTTCAACCACAGGAAGATAAGCTGCTGGCACGCTACCGTATCGATGGCACGCTTCATAACATGCTTTCTTTGCCTCTGTCAACGGCCACGCCGCTCATTTCCCGAATCAAGATTCTGGCCAACATGAATATCGCCGACCATCATCGCCCGCAAGACGGCCAGTTTTCGGTACGTACCAGAGGCGGGCAGTCAATTGATATCCGTGTCGGTACGGTGGCCACGGTCTATGGAGAAATGGCGGCACTGCGACTTCTCGACAAATCAAGAGCCATTATGACCCTAACTGACCTGGGTTTTCTACCACAGAGCTTGTCCAAGTATGAAGAGATGCTCAAGATCCCGTACGGTATGCTTCTGGTCAGCGGGCCTACCGGCGCCGGTAAAACCACTTCCCTTTACGCTTCGGTAAACTGTTTAGATTGCGTGGGGAGGAATATTATTACCATTGAGGACCCCGTGGAATACCGGTTCAAGCACATCAATCAGATCCAGGTGAATCCACGTGCTGGCCTTACCTTTGCCAGCGGACTCAGGTCAATACTGCGACTTGACCCGGACGTTATATTGGTGGGGGAGATTCGCGATGCGGAAACAGCCCGTATTGCCATCCAGTCAGCGCTCACCGGTCACCTTGTGCTTTCATCAATCCATGCCAACGATGCCATAGGCGTGGTTTTCCGCCTTATTGACCTTGGTATTGAGCCTTTCCTGGTCGCCTCCGCGCTCATTGGAGTAGTCGCCCAAAGAATGGTACGACGTATTTGCCCCGATTGCGCGCAACTAACCACAGTTCAACTCGTGGAGCAGATGAGCTACGAGAAGGAAATGAGGGAAAATCGACAAGAGTTCCTCAGCGGTAAAGGCTGCAAGTCCTGTTCCAACACTGGCTACCACGGCAGGAGCGGGCTATTTGAGATTCTACAGATAAGTGATGAAATACGGATGATGTTGCTTAATGGCACTACCGCCGCTGAGCTCAGAAATCAGGCATTTAAGGATGGAATGGTTCCTTTAGTCAAAGATGGGATGTTGAAGGTTAAAGAAAATTTAACCACCCCTGCTGAAGTCCTCCGTAACGCGTACTCTGTAGCCTGACATCAAGCCTGGCCCACATTACAGATTGCACCGCAGCAAAGATAGGGGAGGAATGCCTTTGGGGAGAGTCTGATGGTTTTCCAGTACATTGCCTATAACGAAAAGGGAGAGATTGTTAGAGGTAAGCTACCTGCCGCAAATGAAGAAGCGGCAACCGACCTGCTAAACTATGCCGGTTATCAGGCAGTCAGCCTCAAACCGCATATTCCTTTCCTCAATGTCGATAAACTGACGGCCGGCATGTTCCGGGTAAAGCCCGGAGATATCATCCTTATATACCGGCAGATGGCCATGCTGCTGGAGTCCGGCATCGATATCGTTGCCTCGCTGGAACTGCTGCAGGAACAGGCCACCAGCCGCGCCGTAAAGAAGGTCCTGGGCGATGTAATTTCAGACCTGCGCGCCGGTCACCAGCTATCAAGGGCTCTGAG
>JAHJTL010000086.1 GCA_018829775.1 Chloroflexota bacterium
CCACGCCCGAAGAACTAGCCAGCCATACCAAAATTGATTTGTGGTTTCTGGATAAGCTCCAGAACATCGTCGATATGGAAAAGGAGCTGCTCTCCAAGACACTCACCCCGGAACTGCTGCGCCGGGCGAAGCGGCTCGGCTTCTCCGATGAGCAGCTCGGCACGCTGGCCGACCGCCTCCCCGAGCAGGTGAGGCAACTGCGCCACGACTGGAATATAAAGCCCGTCTACAAAATGGTGGACACCTGCGCCGCCGAGTTCGACGCCGCCACCCCCTACTTTTACAGCACCTACGAGCAGGAGAACGAGGCTCTAGCCGAGCACCGGGACAAGGCAGTGGTCATCGGCAGCGGTCCCATCCGCATCGGGCAGGGCATCGAGTTCGACTACTGCAGCGTCCACAGCGCCTGGGCGCTTCAGGAGGCCGGCTACCAGAGCATCATGGTCAACTCCAACCCGGAGACGGTCTCCACCGACTTTGACACCAGCGACCGCCTCTATTTTGAAGCCCTCGATGAAGAAAGCGTGCGCGATATTTTGGAAAATGAGGGCAACGGCAACCAGGCGATTCCATCCATCGTCCAGTTCGGCGGGCAGACCGCCATCAACCTGGCCAATCCCCTCGCGAGCGCCGGCATGCCCCTGCTTGGCTCCAGCGCCGAGGCCATTGACCTGGCGGAAGACAGGCGCCGTTTTGAAAACTTCATGAGCGACCTGGGCATTCCCCAGCCGCCCGGGGCCGGCGTGACCTCGGTGGAGGAAGCCGTCAACATCGCCCAGCTCATCGGCTATCCGGTGCTCGTCCGCCCCAGCTACGTGCTCGGCGGGCGGGCCATGGAGATTGTGCACAATGCCAGCGAACTCTCCCGCCACGTGGGCCTGGCCATGGAACTTGACACCGGCCACCCCGTCCTCATTGATAAGTACCTGGAGGGAAAGGAGGCAGAGGTTGACGCCATCGGCGACGGTGAGACAATACTTATACCCGGCATCATGGAGCACATCGAGCGCGCCGGCGTGCACAGCGGCGACTCTATGGCGGTTTATCCAGGACTGAACCTGACCCGCCAGGAAGTGAATACCCTTATCGACTATACCATTCGCATCGGGCTGGCCCTGAAAATCAGAGGCCTCATGAACGTCCAGTTTGTGACCGTACCGCGCCGGGAGGGCCTGGGTTCATCGGTCTATGTGCTGGAGGTCAACCCCCGCGCCAGCCGCACCGTTCCGTTCCTCTCCAAGGTGACCGGCGTCCCGATAGTTAAGGTGGCCACCAAGGTCATGCTCGGCATCAGTCTGAAAGAGCAGGGATATAAAACCGGTCTCTGGCCGGAACAGCCGCTCACTGCCATCAAAGCACCCGTCTTCTCCATGTCGAAGCTGCTCGGTGTCGATACCTACCTGGGGCCGGAGATGAAGTCCACCGGCGAGGTGATGGGCATTGACGCCGACTTCAACGCGGCTCTGGCCAAGGCGCTGCTTGCCATGGGTATGATGCTGCCGCCGCAGGGTGCCATACTGCTCAGCATCGCCGACCGGGACAAGCCGGACGCGCTGCCGGCCATCAGAAAGCTGGCGGAACTTGGCTACATGCTCTACGCCACAGAGGGGACTGCCGCCGCGATAGAGGCCGCCGGCTGCCCCGTAACCAGAATTACTAAAAAACTGAGCGAAGGGCATCCCAACGTGGTTGATGTCATCAGAGATGGCACGGTGAACGGCGTGGTCAATACCGTAACCGGCGGAGATGCCTCTCTACGCGACGGTTTCTATATCCGGCGGGCCGCCGTCGAGAAACAGGTCCCCTGCTTCACCTCGCTGGATACCATGCGGGCGGTGGTGGAGGCGCTGTCCAGCGGCAACCAGACATACGCCGTTCAGCCCTTCCCCGAATACCGCAGAAAGGAAGCTCCATGAAGTTAATCAATGCAGAGGTTATTGAGAATCGGCTGGTCCTGCCCGGCCACAGGCATGCTCACTTACGGGGTATACTGGGCAGCTGGCTTATGTGGCTAAAGTGCCCGGACATAGCCCGGGAGGCAAGGCCGGGGCAGTTCGTCATGGTGCGCTGCGGGGGTGAGACCACCCTGCCCCGCCCCTTCAGCATCCACCAGGTAGATGAAGAGCGTATTGCTTTATTTTACGCGGTGCGGGAAGGCGGACGCGGTACCGGCTGGCTCGCCGAACAGAAAGCCAGCGATTCCGTAGCGGTATTCGGGCCGCTGGGCAACGGCTTTTCCATCGACCCCACCACCCGAAATCTTTTACTGGTGGCCGGCGGCACTGGCATCGCTCCATTATATTTTCTGGCCCGGCACGCCACAAGAAATAACCATAAGGTAACGCTGCTCTACGGCACGGTGGACAAAAATCGTTATCCCGTTTCCCCGGAAATAGAAGTGGTGGCGGTTACTGAAGACGGCTCGGTGGGGGAAAAGGGATTCGTAACTGACCTCCTGCCCCATTTCTCAGAACACGCCGACCAAGTCTTCGCCTGTGGCCCGATGCCCATGTTACGCGATATGTTTAACCGACGGAGTGAACTGAAACTTGAGGGCAAACCAGTACAGATTTCCCTTGAGGTGCGGATGGGGTGCGGGGTGGGCGTCTGCTACGGCTGCACCGTGAAAACGAAGAGCGGACTGAAGCAGGTCTGCAGGGACGGGCCGGTGTTTGAACTGAATGATATTTTGTGGGATGAGTTGGGCGTCTGACCCAAAACTAGTTAAAGTATTTTGGGTGTGCGGAATATGGTAATAAGACATTATGAAATAGAGTCTCCTTCGTTTCAATCGATGAATATTGAATAATTTGAAACTGAAATAAATTCGCCGTTAGCCTCCACCCAAACTACAATCGTGTAAACACCTTCTCCTACCTCAAGCATCTTACTTATGTCCGCTTTTATGGTGAACAAACCATCAGAATTAGTCTCCCATGTCGTTGCTACTACGTCAGTTGGTAATAAATCGATGTAGAAAAAGCCAGATGGAAGTGGCGGCAAAATAGTGCCGATATCTTCACCTAAACCATATGCGTAATCATAGGGAGGGGCATCTAGCTGCTCAGGACTTAAAGGTTTAGGTAATGGGTCATAGTATAGGCTGACATTCTCTATGGTTCCAAGGGTTACTTTACCAGCAAGTGAAAGAATATCGCCTGAAATACTTGGGAGCTCGTTGAAATCAATATAATTCCCTTCAAATTGCTGAACTAGGTCAAGCCTTTCATTATCATAGGCTATTCCCAAATTTACCTTCTTATGCCATTCATTAAGGATGTTTTTCCTATGGCCTGGACTAGTCATAAGGCCTTGCTGAGCTTGTTCTAACATTTCCTTCGGGTCTCTTTTGTAGGATGGGTCCCTACCACCAATCCAGTATGTTTCAGTCATAAAGCCGTTCTCAGCTTCATAATTCTCCCCACCAGCCAGAGTATATCTCATATAAGGTTTCAGACCATCCATGCCCCAGTGTGAACTAAATCGATTGGCTAGCCTTTCTTCAGCATGTTTTTGGGCAGCGGTATTACTTCCTAGAGTTACAGGCTCTAAGCCGTTAGCCATTCTATCCCTGTTTATAAGTTCAAGAGCGTAGGCTAACAGTTCTTCATGTTGATAAACGGGAGTCTGTACTGGTATGGAAGGACTTTCTGGTGGTTTAACAGTTTCTGGTGCTGGAGCGGGCTCGACAGGAGGTGGTGTTGAGGTAGAACTAGGAACATTAGTTGCAGGGCTCTGTTGTGATGGTTCAGTCACCGTGGGTGGCGGATTTGTTGATGGACTAGTTTGACTACCTGATAGCGACCATACAACAAGCCCAAATAACAGCAACACAAAAATGACTATGAATACGATTAGACAGCCTGAGGTTGATGAGTTTCGTCTGTTTGTTGGTAATCTACCTCCAGGTGGCTTGCCTTGCCTTTCCCAATATGAGTCATACCACCAAGGTCTACCCATTTGATAGTTAATCCTTCAGAAATGTCGTTTTTTATGTAGAGGCAATTTTCACTTCAGGTGAGTATAATTATATTCCTGTTTGTAGGATTGTCAATACCAAATTTTATTTCCTAATCACCCCTTATTTCCCTATAATTTGCTGAGGGAGGTGTATCAAATGGTCATCACGAAGAATATCAGCCTGCAAACCAAGGGCGAGTGCGATATCATTGATATAACGTCGCCTGTGCAGCAGCAGCTATCTGAAACAGAGATAAAGGATGGCACGGTTACGGTATTCATCACCGGCTCAACGGCGGGGGTAACCACCATTGAAAACGAGCCCGGCCTTATCTCTGATTTCAAAGAAATGTGGGAGCGGGTTATCCCGAAGACAGTGGAATACCGGCATGACCGCGCCTGGGGGGAGGGTAATGGCTATTCCCACGTCCGCGCCTCGCTTCTGGGAGCGTCGCTGGTTGTACCGTTTAACGGTAAAAAGCTGGCCCTGGGAACGTGGCAGCAACTCGTGGTGGTGGACTTTGACAATCGGCCGAGGTCAAGACAGGTTTTGCTGCAGATTATGGGAGAGTAATAAGTGGTCTATTTGCTCTTCTCTTTCTTCTCTGCCTTCTGTTTCTTCTCTTCCTTCTCTTCTGCCTCGCCCGCCTCTTCCGCCTCAGCCACCTCTTCCTCAACAACTTCCGCTGATGAAGCCTGAGCCTGGTTGAGCTTCTTCATCAAACGCGATTTGCGCCGGGCCGCATTTTTGGAATGGATAATCCCCTTCTCCGCCGCCCTGTCCAGAGCCTTTATCGTCTCCGCCACCGCCTCCTGGGCAGATTCCATCTCGCCGGCAAAGACAAGCTTCTCTGCCCTGGTAATGAAGGTCTTGGTCCGGCTGCGAACGGCGCGATTTCTCATCTGTCGCTTTTCCGAGTTCCGCGCCTGCTTTTGCGCCTGCTTAATGTTTGGCAATATCAATCCCCCTCAAACTAAACTAGCTCAAAGCCAGCAATTTATAATGAGTTCCAAAAATACATATTATGCTTAATCGCAGACGCAAGTCAAGTTTTATCGCCCGTCTTGGCCGATGACTCATCCCCGATGCGGACAATACGAATTACGCCTTTAGCTGATTCAATTTTTTTGAGGAGCTTGCTTAACTGGGCCAGGCCCTGCGTTTCCATGGTAAAGTGCATGGTAACTGTATGGTCATCATGATTGTGGGAGGTCAGAGAGGTGATGTTCACTTTCTCTTCCGCGACAACGGTGGTGATATCGCGCATAAGCCCCACCCTATCCCAAGCCTCAACCTGAATAGAAACCGGGTACAGTGAATCTGCCTGCCCCCACTCCACAGGCACCAGCCTGTCCTTCTCATCCTCATGCAGGACATTGTAACAGTCCTGACGATGAATGGTGACGCCGCGGCTGCGCGTGATATAGCCGATGATAGTGTCACCCGGCACCGGGTGGCAGCACTGGGCCAGATGTGTGACCAGATTGCCCACGCCCAGCACGTGCACCACCGAGGGCACCGGCTTACGCGGCGCCACCTCAGGGATGACTTTGGGCGTCTCCTGCTGCGTGGCCAGTTTTACCGCAATCTGATGCGTGGAAATCCCTCCGTAGCCGATCGCCGCCAGAAAATCTTCAACGTTGCTGAAGAAGAATAATTCCGCAAGCTCCTCGCGCTCAATGGTGATTCCCAGATGCCGTAGTTCTTTTTCCAGGATCTGCTTGCCGCGCTCGATGTTCTCCGTGCGCTCCTGTCTCTTGAACCACTGTCGTATCTTCTCCTTGGCGTGGGAAGTCCGGACAAAACCGACGTGTGGATTCAGCCAGTCGAGGCTCGGACCTTTTTCCCCCTTGGTGGACATGATTGCCACCACGTCGCCGTTTTTCAGCTCGTAGTCAAGCGGCACGAGCCGTCCGTTCACCTTGGCGCCGATACACCGGTGTCCAAGCTCGGTGTGCACCCGGTAGGCGAAATCAAGCGGCGTGGAGCCTCTCGGCAGGTCCTTTATATCCCCTTTCGGGGTATATACGAAGACCTGGTCAATGAAAATGTCCGTTTTCACCGATTCCAGGAACTCTTCCGACCCGCTCAATTCCCGGTGCCACTCGATAAGCTGGCGCAGCCAGCCGATCTTCTCCTCGAAGTGCAGGTCCGCTTTCTGCCCCTGCTTGTATCGCCAGTGCGCCGCCACACCATACTCGTCATTGTGGTTCATCTCACGGGTTCTTATCTGCACTTCCAGGGGAGTGGTGCCGAAGCACATGATTGCCGTGTGCAGTGACTGGTACCCGTTTGGTTTTGGACTGGCAATATAATCGTCAAACTCCTCGGGTATCGGGTGCCACAGGCTGTGGATAATGCCCACAACGCTGTAACAATCGGGCACCGTGTTGACCAGCACCCTGAGTGCCAGCAAGTCGTAGATATCGTTAAAATCACGACCCCGCTGCATTTTCTGGTGAATGCTGTATATGTGCTTGGGTCGACCGGACAGCTCAGCTTTCAGACCGGCTTTGCCCAGTTCCTTTTTCAATATGTCGACCACCTGAGCAATGAAGTTTTCCCGCTGCGCGCGGCGTGCCGCCAGCAGGATAACAATACGGTTGAACGTTTCCGGCTCCAGATACTGGAAAGCCAGGTCTTCCAGTTGCCACTTCAGTTCCCATATGCCGAGTCGGTGGGCGAGCTGGGTATAGATTTCCAGTGTCTCCTGTGAAATGCTGCGCTGCTTTTCCGGCGCCAGCGCGTCCAGAGTACGCATATTATGTAATCTGTCCGCCAGCTTGATAAAGACCACGCGGAGGTCTTCCGCCATCGCAACCATCATCTTCCGTAAATTCTCCGCCTGAACTTCTCGCGGAGCCGTCCCTGTGGTCTGCCACGAGACCTGGCCGAGTTTGGTCACGCCATCAACCAGCTTGCTTATTTCCAGCCCGAACTTCTCTTCTATCTTCTCAACAGGTATGCCGCAGTTCTCCGGCACATCGTGCAACAGCGCCGCGGCCAGAGAGGCGGCATCAAGCTGGAGGCCGGCCAGTATCAGCGATGTCTGCACCGGGTGCTCCACATAAGGGTCGCCCGACAATCGCATCTGTCCATGATGCGCCTCGGCGGCAAACCGATACGCCTCTTCGACGAGGGCAATCTTCTCTGCCGGAAGATATGACTCCGCCTTTTCTTTCAGCTGGTCGAAACTCGTTACCCCTACAACAGCCAAAGTGGTGAAAACCTCCTGCCCTGACGGTAATGCGGGTTCTATCCTAGTATAGCCCAATAAAACTTGGTCTGTAAATCTGCGCTTTTAATGGTTGAATTTACCATTTTTCATATTGACAGGTAGAATAATTATGGTATACTTTCAATGCCATTTTGGCAAGGAGGTAATTCAAGTATGAGTAAAATTCTGCGCGCTAACATGAGCGACCTGACGACCAAGTATGAAGATGTACCCGATAAGTACAAGTTACTGGGCGGGCGTGGTCTAACGTCAGCCATAACCTGCGACGAGGTGCCGCCCACCTGTCATCCCCTGGGGCCAAACAACAAACTCTCCATCTCCACTGGCATCGTTACCGGCACCAGTGCGCCTACATCGGGTCGCATCTCCATGGGTGGCAAGTCCCCCTTAACTGGAGGGATCAAGGAGGCCAACTCCGGCGGTATGGCCGGCCAAAAGCTCGCCCGACTGGGCATCAAGGCTATCATCGTCGAAGGACAGCCAAAGGAAAAGGGCAAATTCTGGTTGCTCCAGGTAAACAAGGATGGGGCCAAGATTATGCCTGCCGATGAGTTTGCTGGCAGAGGACTTTATGAGACCTACCCCAAAATCTTTGCCAAGTTTGGCAAGGATGTAGGCGTCATTGGCATCGGCGTCGCCGGGGAGAAGCTGATGTCGATGGCCGGTATCTGTGTAAATGACCCGGAGAACAGGCCCAGCCGCTATGCCGGTCGTGGTGGGATGGGAGCCGTTATGGGCAGCAAAGGGCTCAAGGCTATCATCCTTGATGACACCGGCGGCCCGGGCGTAACCTTTGCCAATAAAGAGGTCTTTGAGGCTGGTCGTAAGAAGCTCGTTGCCGCCCTGCAGAAACACGATATTACCAAGCCCGGCGGGGCGCTTAATACCTACGGCACAGCCGTCTGTGTCGCTGTCATCAATGAGGCTGGTGCCTTACCCACCCGTAACTTCAGCTCAGGGCGGTTCGAAGGGGCGAGCAAGATTTCTGGCGAAACCATCAACGAGAACTGCAAGAAGCGGGGCGGCGTGGGCATGACCGGTCACAGCTGTTCCCCGGGCTGCATCATCAAGTGCTCCAATGTCTACCCCAAGCCCGATGGCACCGAGCTTGTCTCCTGCCAGGAGTATGAGTCGGTCTGGTCCCTCGGCGCCAACTGCGGCATTGACAGCCTGGAAGTTACCGGGGAGCTGATTCGCCTGTGCAATGACTATGGCGTGGACACCATCGAGGCCGGCGTGACCATCGGTGTGGCCATGGAGGCCGGACTGGCCAAGTTCGGTGACGGCAAGAAGGCCATCGAACTGATGCACGAAATCGGCAAGGGAACATCGCTCGGCCACATCCTGGGTGGCGGTGCCTCGCTTACGGCCGATACCTTCGGCGTCGTCCGCTGCCCGACAGCCAAACGTCAGGCTATGCCCGCCTATGAACCCAGGGCTATCAAGGGCATAGGTGTCATCTATGCCACCTCCCCCATGGGCGCCGACCACACCGCGGGCTACACTATCGCCCCCGAGATATTCAGTATAGGCGGCGAGGTGGACAAGTTCGTCATTGAGAAGGGAGACCTGGCACGCAACTTCCAGGATACCACCGCCTACTTCTTTGACAGCAGCGGTCACTGCCTGTTCATCTCTTTTGCCTGCCTGGATGACCTCTCCGGTCTCGAAGGCGTGGTGGAAGAGTGCAATGGGGTGCTGGGCACCAACTGGACAGTGGACGACATGATAAAGATGGGCAAGGAGATTGTCGATAAGGAGCGGGCCTTCAATGATGCGGCCGGCTTCACCAAATCTCACGACCGCCTGCCGGAATTCATGACGTATGAGAAGCTCCCGCCCCACAATGTGGTCTTCGATGTGCCAGACAAGGAACTGGACAAGGTTCACGGTCGCTAAAGGTTATTGAACCATTGATTCACGAGCCCCCTCCGCACGGAGGGGGCTTTCTTCATCTCGTTAAAATACGGTATAATTAAAATAGTGTAATTTGGTGTAATTTACGGATAAGGAACGAGCGATGAACAAGGTTGAAATAAGGCTTTTCGCGAACTTGCGCAAATTCCACCCCAGTTCCGGAGATAGCGACCCCTTTACCCTGGAGCTGGACAATAAGGCTAACCTTGGTGACCTGATAAACCAACTCAAAATCCCCCGCCAAGAAATCGGCGTGCTCATGATAAACGGGAGCTGGCAGAAGGAGAGCTACCTCCTCCAGGATGGGGACAGGATAGGTATATTCCCACTTATTGGTGGGGGATAGGGATGATCGAGGTGCACCTTTACGGCAAGCTCCGCCGCTTTTCCGATAATCAAGAGCCATCTCGTGATTCTATCGTTTATGTCCCAGTCAAAGATGGGGACTCAATTGAAAATATCGCCCAGCGCATTGGCATTCCGCTGGAAGAGCTGGGCAGCAATATCTTTCTAAACGGTGAGTACTCCGCATTGACCAGAAAAGTAAACGACGGAGACCGCCTAGGGATTTTCCCGGACAATATGCAGCTCCTTTACAAGTGGCATTTTCATAAAGCTTCATAGCGGATAAGGTGGCGTAAATTGTATCAGGCACCGCGTGGCACAACCGACATTCTGCCGGAGGAACAGGCTTACTGGCGTTACATCGAGCAAAAGGCAGCCCATATCTGCCAGCTCTACGGTTATGAGCGGATTGACTCCCCGGCGTTTGAGGATACCTCCCTTTTCACGCGCAGCGTGGGGCCGGGAACCGACATCGTGGAAAAGGAGATGTACTCCTTCGCCGATAAAGGCGGCAACCAGCTCACGCTGCGCCCGGAGGGCACGGCGCCGGTATGTCGCGCCTACCTGGAGCACGGATTTCACAGTCGACCGCAGCCGGTCAAGCTCTACTATCTGGCCCCCATCTTCCGCTATGAAAGGCCGCAGGCGGGAAGATACCGGCAGCACTACCAGTTTGGCTGCGAGGCCATCGGCGACGACGACCCGTCCATCGATGCGGAAAACATCGACCTTGCCTGGCAGTTCTTCCGGTCGCTCGGCCTGCAGCGCCTTACCCTGCAGTTGAACAGTATCGGCTGCAAGCAGTGCCGGCCGGGCTACCTCGGCATTTTGCATGAGTACTATGCCGGCCATGCGGCGGTGTTATGCAACGATTGCCAAAAAAGGTTAAGCCGCAACCTGCTCCGCCTGCTCGACTGCAAGCAGCCGTCCTGCCAGGGGGTGGCTGACTCGGCGCCGCGCAGCACCGACCACCTCTGCCCAAAGTGCCGGGAGCACTTCGACCGGCTTATGACTTACCTCAATCTGTTACAGATTCCGTTCACCCTGAGCCACCGCCTGGTTCGCGGGCTTGATTACTACACCAGAACCGTCTTTGAAATCCAGCCGGAAAATGGCGGGGCACAGAGCACCATCTGCGGCGGAGGGCGGTATGATGACCTGATTGAGGAACTGGGCGGTAAACCGACGCCCGCTATCGGCTTTGCCATCGGTATGGAACGGATAATACTCAATTTAAAGGCGCAGACCGTGCCCGTCCCATCCCTGCCCAGGCCACTGGTATTCATCGCCCACCAGGGCGAGGAAGGCAGGAACGAGACAGTCAGGCTGGCATCCCGGCTGAGGCAGGCGGACATCGGCGTCATCATGGCCACGGGCAACCGCAGCCTCAAGGCACAGCTCAGGCAGGCCAATAACCTCGGCGCGCAACATACCGTTATCATTGGCGAAGAAGAGTTGAAAAGCGGCACCGCCTCACTCCGTGATATGACCACCGCCGAACAGAAAACGGTTAAGATGAACGAATTGCCGGAACTATTAAAAGGTTGACGCAGTATAGGCACGAAGTACTAAAATACTATTGGTTTATGTAAAATTTTTACCGGAAAGTATTGACAAAATTATTTTTTACCTTTATATTAGGTATGATACTTGCAAAAAAGGAGGTGATGTAATGGCAGGACCCGCAAGGGAAGCGAGCGTTGAACTCGAAAGACGGACACAAAGAAATCTTTGTCTCCATAAAATAAAGAGAGTCATGGAGATATCTCTGTTTGTGGAGATATAGATATATCAAAAAAAGGAGTAAAATTTAAAGTCGATGAAAAAGAAAATAACTAAAATATGGGGTATAGGCCTCGTTGTCGTTCTGGCAGCCAGCCTCCTGCTATCGGCAGTCCCGGTTTCGGCGGGTACGCTTAGTTTTGGTTCCGAGACACTGCCGAGCACCACCAACAACATACTGGTGACAACGGCCGGCCTGGACATCGTTGACCTGGCAGTAGCCGGCGACGGGACGACAATGTACGCCGCGACTGCTGGTGTTGACAACAAGATTTACAAGTCCACCGACGGCGGCAGGACCTGGAGCGGACTGACCGCCCCGACCATAGCCGCGGTGAACCTGGTGGCCGTTGCCCCCGACGACCCAAGTATAGTCGCTATTTTTGGTGGTGTGTCAACCAACCTGGTGGCGTTTGTTTCCACCGACAGCGGCTCAAGCTGGAGCAGCCTGGGCACAGTCCAGGATGCCGCTGCCGCACCCGCGACACAAATCTGGGATATAGCTATCTCACCACCAGACGGCTCCAAACACTACATTGCCGCGGCCGGTACTGATGCCACCGGACCGGCATGGTACTACTTTGACCTGGGCGCAGCCGCCCCGGCCTGGAAGGATGCGGTTCTCGACTTCACCACCCCACTGGTGGTAGGGTCAATCGATGTGTTCCGCACGGTGGAGTTCTCACCCAATTTCTCTTCAGACCTGGTAGCGGTCGCCGTATCCGAGGAAACCGGCGCCCTCACTGTAGCTGGTGTAGCCCGCTTCCACATGCTCAGCTTCAACCAGAAGGCATGGGATGCGGTTGCCGGCTTCGGTACCTACCCGGTAACGCTGGAAACCGATCTTACGCCGGCGGGCGCGTATACTGTTCCTGATGCCCATATCTCGCTTGACCCGGGCTACCTGGCCGGTGATGACAGCTCACGCATCGCCTTCGTTGGACTTTCAGTCCTAGACGCTGGCGCAACGACTCCTGAAGTAGGTGGTATCTACCGCCTCAAGGACACCTCAGTCAAGCAAATCTACGATTCCAACGTGGGCATCAACAGCGTTGGCTGGGACGGCACCAACCTGGTGGCCGGTCCTACGGCGAGCAATCAAATCAAGCTCTCGGCCGATGCGCTGGCAACTTCGCCAACCATCAGCACGGCGACCAGCATGAAGCGACCGGGCGGCGCAACCCAAATGCTGGTTGCCTGGTCAGGCAGTGACGTTGTCTCCGGAGCCACCGGTGGCGCAAATGCCCCGGCTGCCTTTGCCGTCTCGGAGGACAACGGCAAGACCTTCACCGACGTCAGCCTCATTGATACCGTTGTTACTACAGTTTCGGACATCTGGGTTGATGCTGACGGCAGTAGAATCTTCATGGTGACCAGCGATGCTGCTGTCGGTGGTACGACCAGCCTCTGGCGCAAGGCTTCCACCTGGCAGAGGGTCTGGTGGATAGGCAACAACAATGGCTACATCGTCCGCGGTGCTCCAGATAGTGACACCGTCTACGTAGCGGACGTTGGTGCCATGACGTTGTACCTGAGCCAGTATGCTGGAGATACGAAATGGTTCACGCGTGCTTCCCGATATGCCATTGTGGACATGGCCGTAGAGAGCGACGACGTCGCCTACATTACCAATACCTCCGGAGTAAGCAAGACCACCAACTCTGGCTTTACGTGGGGTTCATTGAAGAGCGCTTCGCTGGCAGGTGGCACCGCTTATTCGGTAGTCAGCCTTGGCGAGGACAATCTGGTTGTCGGCAGCACTGGTGGCGCGGTCTCCTACTCCACGGACGGCAACAGCTCCTGGACCAAGATTTCGGAGCTTCTCAATGTTGCCGGCAATACTCAGGTGACCGCTAGTGGCCTATCCGACGGCGACTATATCTACGCCGCAGGTGCCATCGCCACCTCCAAAGTGGAGCGCTGGGAGATTGGCACGAGCACGAGCTGGAAAGACCTGGAAGTGGCTGGCACAGGTAACCTCCCCGCTGGTTATGGTGTCACCGGCATAGCGCTGGTGGATGGCACACTCTATGCGTGCAGCTCACTAATAGCACTTGGCGGTAACGGCGTTATCTACCGCAACCTCTCGCCAACCAATGCCAATCCTGCTACCACCCACTGGGCCACCCTGACGGATGCGACGGTTGACTTCGTCGCGGCGCCATCTGCGCTTAGGACAAGTACTGGCAGTACGAAGCTGTGGGTGATTGACAGTGCTCCTGCAGCAGACAGGGTTCGCAGTTACACCGACACCCTGGCCACGACCGGGCCAACGCTAAGTGTACCTGCCGACGGAAAGCCCATCAGAGTGAACCCTGTAGCCGGCGGTGCTTACATCGTTACGTTCACCTGGGAGCGCCCGTCCACGGCAACCACTTACCAGCTGCAAGTGGCTACCGACACAGGTTTCAACGAGGTCTTCTGGGCTCCGGCTAATGTCGGTCCGACCGCCTCATCTATTGTCTCCATCACCAGCCTCGCTGTCGCTTTCAATCCGGGCGAGACCTACTACTGGAAAGTGAGAGTTGTGGCCGCTGACCCCATTGGCTTCAGCCCGTGGTCCTCGACCCGCACCTTCACCATCGAGGAGTTGCCAGAGGCACAGCCACCGGTAGTCATCCAGCAACCCCCGGCACCGGTAATCCAGGTACCACCGGCACCTTCCATCACGCTCCAGCCACCGGATATCATACTTCCGGCACCACCGCCTGCACCACCGGATATCATTATCCCGGCGGCACCGGCACCAGCGCCACCGATACCAGCCTGG
>JAHJTL010000087.1 GCA_018829775.1 Chloroflexota bacterium
CTTTGTTTTCCTGGGACACATTAGCTCCTTTCACTGTTTAGTCAGTCTACTACCTCTCAGGAGCTCGTGCCACCCGTCTAGAGTGTACGGTTATAGTGGCCCTATTTGTGTCCCATTATCGCTGACGGTATACATTGCTCACCCTGTTACTATTTGTTACTGCTCAAATCTAATCGTTCTTTCTCCATCGTTTGTCTGGTATTGCTCGCGCATACTGCTTCACGATCTAGAGTTTCATGATATATATACTACTGGAATCCTGAAAGATTAACATGGTCTTACCTGATTAACAACGAGTTTTAATACCTAATTTCTTATATAACAGGCTCTATTTTTACTATTTGGGTACCCAAAATGCTGTTTTGTATCTACTTCTAACATACGGTTAGAAGGCTGATTAAGGTCATATAAGATTCAGGGGGAAAGGACCATGCGATTATTTGCTTCGGCCTGCCTTTCGGGCAACATCCAAAACGTTGCGTGCTGCATCAAACAGTAACCTATCTACATACGCGACAAGATTAAATCTGAAGCCTTTTTCTATTGCCCATCCGATATTGTCCGCATTTGCTGCCAGGCCGGCGGGTTTTCCTGTTCTTTTCGACGCTTCAACTACTTTGTCAAGCGCTTGAGCAAGTCGAGGATTGTTCTTGTCGGGAGGCATAACCGGAGGAATAGGCAAGCCCAAATCGAACGACAAATCAAAGTGCCCCACAAGGCAGGCATCAAGCCCGTCAACAGAAAGAATCTCTTCTATATTTTCGATTGCTCTTCCCGTTTCAATTATGGCCGTAACAAGGGTTTCGTCGTTGGCTGTCTTTAAATAGTCGGAGTCAATAAGTTCATACCGCCTGGGCCCGTAGCCCCTGATACCTTGTGGTGGATACTTACAGGCTTTGACCGCCTTCTCTGCATCCTCTTTAGTGCTCACCATCGGGACTACGATACCATGAGCACCAATATCAAGCAATCGTTTTATATCTGTAGAATCGTTCTGTTGCACCCTCACAATAGGAGTACAATCTGTTCCGTTCATAGCCTGCATCATTCTCTGGATAGTTTCGTAATGCATAGGCCCATGTTCATCGTCTATATATAGAAAGTCATAACCGGCCCGGGATAACAACTCCGTTACATCTGGATGACCAAGGCCGGTCAAAATGCCAACAACTATCTCCCCGCGCAGCAATTTTGCTTTCAGTATATTTTTCAACTTCGTTCAACCCCCGATTAAAATCTTCCTATTTATTAGGTTATTCTATAGATTATAAGCTGGCCACTTGTTAAGTGGCAAGTACTTAGTTTTGCGCAAATGCAGCGTCATATTGCGTAGATAATTTCTAGTTGCGCAGCCTTAGTCAGCGGTTCGAATCCACCCGCTGCCAGTTGTTGTTAACTTCGATTGTTCACAGAATAACCTCCAATCCTTAACAATACTCTCCAAAAAACCTTCCTTATACTGCACAATCTGACGGAATGTTGTTCGTAGCTATTTTGTCAATCTATTAACCCCCATATCCTTGCTGTCATAATGCAATATTTTAAGGTAAAATCATCTTGTCTATGAAATCGGAGGTGCATAGTATGGAAAAGTATGAGGGCGCAGAAGCTTTCGTGGAGGTTTTAAATGCGCATGGCGTGGAGAATATCTTCTTTAACCCCGGCTCTGCTACCGTTCCTATTCAAGCAACGATATCCAAATATAGAGCCGCCGGCAAACGTGCCCCGAGGCTGATACTCTGCCTCGACGAATCGCTAACAATGACTGCAGCCCACGGACACTATATGGTTTCAGGGCGGCCACAAGTTATTATGGCACATTGTGAACTGGGTACCCAGCGAGTGGGTGGAGCGCTCCTTAATGCGCAGTTTGGACGAATACCCGTCATTCTATGGGCCGGGTTACAACTTCCCAACTCCCCACGCGTAAACTGGAAGCAAGAGCCTTACGACCAGGGCCTCATAGTGCGTAATTCCGTGAAGTGGGACCATCAGATAAGCAGCAACGAAAATATCCACGATGTCCTCCAGAAAGCCTTCCAGATCGCCTATACCGAGCCCTGCGGGCCGGTCTATCTTGCTTTTCCCCCATCAATTCTTACCGAAAAGATTGACAGGGTGAAAATCCCACCATCAGCCATAACTGCCGTATCCTCAACCGCGCCGGCTGATGTTGACAGCCTCAGTAAGGCAGCTGAGATATTGATTGAGGCGGAAAACCCTCTTATAGTAGCCGGCTACACCGGGAGGCATCATCAATCGGTGTCGTCGCTGGTAGAATTAGCCGAAACCCTATGTGCACCGGTTATTACCAGTCAAACATGGCTGAATTTCCCTCACACGCATCCCCTCTGTGCTGGCGTTGAACAGTTCCGTGGGAGCAGGAAGACAAATCCCTTCGCAGATGCTGATGTTCTTCTGGTCATTGACTATGATATGCCGTACTCAGGGACAGAAACTTTGCCCGGCCCGGAGGCTAAAATCATTCATATCGACCTTGACCCTTTTACACGGGGCCGACCTTTATGGGGCCGGGGTTCTGATATTTTCATTGAGGCTGACTCCAGAGAGGCCATCCCAGCGCTAAAGAAGATAATCAGCCAGAGATTAACCCCTGAAAAGCGCATACAATTGCAGGAGCGCTTTAAGCAGTTAGAAAGTAAACACAAGAAGCAACGGGACAGCTGGCATGCTCTGGCCATGAGCAAAGCCGACCAGAAACCAATCTCTGCAGACTGGCTTTGTCATTGTATATCTGAGGTTATAGACGAGGACGCGATAATAGCGAGTTTTATGATTAGCCCACAGGCGCCGGTGACGGAACAGATCCTCCGCACCAAGCCGGGGACTTTTATAGGCAACGCCGGCGGTTCTGTCCAATGGGCATTGGGAGCGGCATTCGGAGCGAAAATAGCGGCTCCTGATAGAACGGTGGTAAGCGTGACGACGGATGGAGGCTTCGTATGGAGTTGCCCTGTTGCCACTCTCTGGACTGCCCGCGCCTACAACGCTCCGTTTCTATCAATCATCCTGAACAACCAGGGATATAATGTAATCAGGAAGATGGTCCAGAAGGGTTACGGCGAGAATAAGCTCACGGACGAGATGGCATTTGAGGCGGGGGTAGACATTAAGCCACCGCCCGACTATGCTTTAATTGCTCAGGCCTGCGGTGCTTACGGGCGAATGGTGGAAGACCCGGCCGATGTTCTGCCAGCCTTGAGAGACGCCCTTGAACAGGTTAGCCTCGGGAAACCCGCGGTGCTGGATGTCAGGATAGAGAGAGAGTGAACAGCTTTCCGGCCTCAACTAATCCGTCAATACGATGGCCTGACTACTGAAAAATGCTTCTATTTTTAAATAGTCAGTTTGACAACCTGTCTAAAAACACAGAAAGCCCTTTTCCAGGGCTTTTATTCGTGATACCACACTTAAATCCAATTGTTAAAAATTCAAACGTAGGACCTGTTCTACTCCCACAAATTCAATCGTTAATGGCTAGAGTCCCCTGCTTCGGGTTTTTCCGAAGCAGGGGACTCCTGAGCACTACATGCGCTGCCAGGCGTCACGATAGGCTTTCTTGAAGTTCTCAATCGAGGTGTAGACCTTATCGAAGAAAGGATCCGCAGCCGCATACTCTGCGTAGAGGTCCATGGCTCTCGAGACCACCTCGTCAGCAATCGAGTCCGGGATAAAGGTTACGGTAACGCCCTTCTCCCGGAACAGCGGGACGACTTCGAGGTCTCTCTGCGTCATGAATTGGTAGTAGTTCATGCCCGCTGCCTTGCCCATCTCGATGATTAACTTCTTTAGACTCTCCGGAAGCTCCTCCCAGGAATCCCTGTTGACCATGATGGGCTGCCACTCCTGGGGCTGGCGGGCCGAGCCAAGATAGACGTAGTCGATGACCTCATAGCTGGCTATCGAGTAGTCATATCCCGGCGAGCTGAGCTGGAAGCCATCAAGCACACCGCGCATCATCGATTCGTAGGTCTCCTCGGTGCTGAGCGTAACCACTGAAGCGCCCATATCGGTGAAAATCTTGCCATCATCGCCAGCGGTTCGCAGCTTCAGTCCCTTGATGTCATCGGGCGAATTGAGTGGGTCCTTGGTATTGATGAAAATTTCGGGCACGGTGATGAATCCACCGGTGAAGACCGCGTTGTAGTCCTTGGCCATCTCGCTCAGCAGGTCAAGGCCCTCGAGTTGCATCCAGAAAAATTGCTCCGTCGGTGAAAGGCCAGCTATCTGGTAGGTGAACAGGTTGGTTGCCGGCCCGAAACGGTCCATCCAGTACATGGTGCAGGTACTTGCCATGTCGAGTACACCTTCATTGATGCCGTCAAGCTCCACCATTGACGGGACAATTTCGCCGCCTGAATGCAGTGGGACATCTAACTGGCCACCACTGGCCACCTCAAGGTCATCCGTGAACCATGTCCACCCCTTGTTGAAAGTAGAGCCAGCGCCAGCGTGCTGCTGGACAATCCACGAATATACTTTGGGTGGCTGGGCGGGGGTCGGCGCTGGAGATGGAGATGGTGCTGGTGCTGGCGCTGGTACCGGGGCGGGAGCTGGTGCCGGCGTCGGTGCCGGTGCAGGGGCAGGCGCCGGTGCTGGGGCTGGGGCTGGCGCAGCACAGGCTGCTGCCAGGCCGCTTAAAAGGGTTACTATCATCGCGAGCAATAACAGTTTCTTTATCTTAGTCAACTTCGCCTCCTCTAAAATTGAGATTGTAGGACCTTCTGACTGGTAGTTTATTACTGAAGACTATCACCCCCCTGTCTTAAAAGTGACGATTCTGGTGATGGGCTCAGACTGTTTCAAGAGCATCTTGTGCATGTAACTTTCAGTACTACAGCAAAGTACTGGAAAATCGTTGGTAATGAACACCGTCATTGGTATAATCAACTGTGGAACTGGGAATCGAATGCCTCTAGTTAACAAACCAGGTGACTGGAAAATACCCACTTAGATTTAAGTATCAAACGATATACTTATATAGAAAAAAGCGGGATGCCACTTCGCCCAATTTTGTATTAAGATACACATGGGAGGGGCTCCGGCCCAGCCTTTCCTTAAATCTCCCCTGGCAGAGCCCGCTTTCTTCACAATAATGTGGTGCCTCTTATTACAGCTACTGTTATCTTCAATTATTAATTACTACGTATTATTAAAGTAATTCTAAACATAAAAGCTTAGATTCGTATGATAAAAAGCTTAAATTTACATTAGAATTGCTGGGCAAATACAGACTTATAGTAGAGACGGTGAGCATCTCCAAAGGACAAGATGTTATCTCGTCACAATTAGAACGCTTTGTAATGATAAATAAGCCAAGGTGCCCGTACTGAAACCTTAGATAATCCCCTGACTATATTCACCGGGGAGTTAGTTATTTTCTCGCTTCAATCAGCAGGACTATCCCGGCTGCAAGGTTTGTAATGCGTTCTACCTTCAAGCCACTCTTACCGACATTATCCGCCGTTCTACGGTTAATATTTGCTCCCACAATGCGAACAACCAGCGGGTTGTAAATGTTCATAAGCCAAGCCGAAATGCGATTGGCGCTTAAAACGTGCTCCAGCAATACCACTTTCCCACCAGGTCTGCAGACCCTCTCAACTTCTTTTAGCCCCCTGACTGGGTCAGGGACAGAGCAGAAAACGAACGACGCAACTACTGTGTCAAAGGTGTTATCCTCAAATTCAAGGTTCTGAACGTCCATTTGTTTCAAACGGACTTCTATTCCAGACACCTCAGCTTTTCTCCTGGCACGGCTTAGCATCTTATCGCTGAAGTCCACCGCGGTTATCTCAGTGCCTTCCGGATAATACGGGTAATTCTTGCCGGTCCCCACCCCGACTTCCAAGATGTCGGTGCCCTCCGCCCTGCTCCAAAGAAGGTCTCGCCACCTGCTGTAGCGAGACCTCTCGATGAAGCCCTCCATAAGGTCATAGACCGGAGCGACTCGATTGTACCGTTTTCTGGTGACCTCTGTAGCTTTGCTTGTCGCTGTCATTATTCCTGTTCCCTGTGACCTTGGTCACCGGAAAGGTATTTCTCGGGGTCAGCGTCAAAGGCCTTCTTGCAACCTACGGCGCAGAAGTAGTAGGTTTTACCCTTGTACTCAGAGGTCGCTGCTGCGTTCTTCTCATCAACCTCCATACCGCAAACCGGGTCTTTAGCCATCTCTATCACCTCCTTGTGGCAGCATTAACTTCCTTATTCCCTATTTTACCATCCCATCATGCCGCCCCAACCACCCATATGGCCACCCATTGTACCGCCCCAGCTGCTGGGACTCCCTTCTTCTGAGGCCGGATAATCATAGCCATGGCAGGGAGCATAACCGAGACCTTCGTGTACTTCCTCGGCAGCTTCAACCATTGCCTCCCAGTCACCTTCCTCGCAGGCCTCATGCATCGCCTGCCACGTTTCCCGGTCTGGTGTTTCCGAATCTCCCTCCGTGGGGCCGTGAGCGAATACGGGAATAGCGAAAGTTACCATTAAGCTCAGAACTGCAATAACCAAGCCAACAAGTAGAATTCTTTTCATTTTGACCTCCTTTCTTTAATATCAGTGTCTATCACACATTGGTATTACGTTGCTCCTGCATGCACATGCTGCTTCATACTTGCTGTCAGTTCACCTCCTTTCCTTGGTCTGGCCGGCAAGAAGTAACTTGCCAAGGTAAAGCCTAGATAACCGATGTAGGCAAGCACTTCCACCAGTGAAGGATTGGCATTGTAGCCAAAGATGGCGGTTAAGAACCTGCCGATTACTGATTGCTCGGGGACAATGTGGTCAATGTCCCACACGTGCGCTATAGCAGGCGGGATAATGCCTGCCTCATGGAACTCATGGATGCCGTGGGCAAGTAGGCCAGCGGCGAATAGAATCAGCAACAGTCCGGTAACGTTGAAAAAAGTTCTCAGGTTAAGCTTTGAGGTTCCCCTGTAAATGCTATAGCCGATAGCTACGGCGATACCCAAACCCAGGATACCTCCGACGGCTGATAAGACGGCCGACTCAGCTACTCTGGTGGCAGCAAAGAGAAAGAGTACCGTCTCAATACCTTCCCTGACTACTGCCACAAAAGCGAGCCCGAGCAGACCCAGCGTCGAACCACTACCAAGCGCAGATTGTATCTGGGCATGCAGATGTCCCTTAATGTTTATGGCCTGCTTCCTCATCCAGAAAATCATCCAGGTTAGCACGCCGGCGGCAGTCCACATGGCAATACCTTCAAAAATCTCCTCAGCCCTACCTTCAAGTCTCCCAGCGGAGAAATAAATCACGGCCCCGGCCACTAAACTGACAACAATCGCCAGCGACGTTCCTATCCAGACAGGTTCGAAACCCTTACGGTTATTGGTGGTAGAGAGATAAGCAAGTATTATCCCAATGATAAGAGCAGCTTCAAGCCCCTCCCTGAGTGTTATCAAAAGTGCACTAAGCATTTACCATATCACCTCTTTAAAGCTGTCTATGCCCTGCTTTCTGCTGTTATTCTTCGTTGCCTCTTTCTGGAGAGGTATACAAGTACTCCTGCTGATACAACCAAAGCGGCTACTGCTATCACCTGCGCTTGCTGTAATTGCCAGAAGACCGCGTTTTCCAGGCGTACGAAGGTGAGAACGAAACGCCCTAAAGAGTAAAGAGATAGATAACTGAAGAAGAGAAGTCCATCTCTCCCAAAGCTGTGGCGTAGCTTCAGGAGAAAGAGCAGTATAGCTCCGTTCCACAGTATCTCATAAACCGGATAGGGGTGCGTGGGCACACCGAATAAAGCGCTGGGAATCAGGGCATCGGGGTGAGCGTAGATAAAGCCCCAGGGCAGGCTGGTAGCACCACCGTAGGCGTCTCCATTTATAATACACCCCAATCTGCCTATTATCTGAGCGGTCAACAGGGCCGGTACCACGGCGTCAGCAAGGCGGCCTACTGGAATCTGCTTCACTTTAGCGTAGGCTATAGCTGCCATTCCTCCCGCGAACAGTCCACCCCAGATAGCCAGGCCGCCCTGCTGAACCTGAAATATGTAAAGCGGGTTCCCCGCGTAGTATTCCCACTGGTCGAAGACGTGGAACATTCTAGCTCCTATTATTCCTGTTATCAGTACCCAGGGGGACAGCGAATAGACAAAGTCTGTGGGTAATCCTTTCCGCTTGCCCTCGCGGGCAGCTATAACTACGGCAGCTACAACCGCCAGTATTATGGCGACGCTGTACCAACGCAGCTCAAGGTCGCCTATTCGGAATATTACCGGGTCTATGTTAATGACAATGCCGCTCATTTAACTTCCTCACCGCATCTGCTGTTGATGCGGCGGAGGTTCCGTTTCTGCGCACGACCAATCGTATTCCGTTCACGGCTGTAACACTTACGGTTTCACCAGTCGTGATGGCGTCAGGAGAGCTGGCAGTCCATAGCTCGCCGTGGGAGCGAACCAGATACTGTGCATGATTAGATGGACCGAATTGCGATACTACTTCCGCCGTCGCACCAATTAAGCTCTCGCTACCGGTCTCAGGTTGCCTGCCCATTGCCTTGGCTATAAGCCAGTAAAGCAGAGCAGTTATCATACCGATAATCATATAAGTTGGTATTGCCGAGCTAAGCGGCATTAACCAGAAAATCGGCAATGCCAGAACCGGCATAAACAATATCAGATGACACATCTTACTTTGTCACCTCCTCGGTGAGTCCCATCCTTTCTGGAGTGTTCATGTACATATTCTTACCACGACGTGCTTTATCTAGGCTCTTGATATCATGTTGATATCCACACTGGATGCATTGTTCATACCAGCTAAGGTGGTCTCGGTCAATTAAAATGTCTCCTTTACATCTGGGACAGCCTTTTAATCTCAACATTTTCAACTCCTCCCCACCAAGCCTGGTGACAATCTCTGCTTGGGTGGTTCCCTTGGTTGTTTTTTTGCTGCTTCCGGTTCATCGGGCTGACATTAGTTCATAGCTTACTTCTGACCAGTTGTGTGGAAAATTTCTATCACCTTTGTCTCCGTTCCCCTCCTGACCTCAAGTGTTACTATATGACCCGCAGGGCACGCCATCATCATGCCTAAGAGTCGGGCTTTCGGCTCCAGTGCGGCGTCATCAAACGCGATGATGACGTCTCCCACCTGTATGCCGCTTCGGTCGGCAGGGCTACCTGGTATTACCTCAGTGACGAGAGCACCGTAATCCACGTCAAGCCCATAGTACTCTGATAGCCCTTGAGTGACAGGGAGATAAATGATTCCGAGACCTATGGACGTTTTTTCCACTGCCGCGGGCCGAGATAATACTTCGTCTTCTGTTCTTCCAGAGAAAAGGAAGAGACCAAGCAACACCACAACTATGCCAGCACCGGCAATAGAAATTACTAGTAATTTAGTCTTACTCATTAAAACTACCTCAAAAGAAAAAGCACCACAGATGCTACATTCTCATCTAGTATCTATGGTGCCACAGACTGCTTAAAGGAAGGTTAAAAGAAGCTTAGAATACGATTAGAGTTTTAACCAGACAGTAAATTTACTGCCTTTGCCCGATTCACTGGTGACAGTGACCTCACCGTCGTGCTGCTCGGCTATGCTTTTTACGATGGCCAAACCCAATCCCGTACCGCCGCTGCCACGGGACCGAGCCTTGTCGACCCGGTAGAAGCGGTCGAATATGTGTGGAAGGTGCTCCGGGGGGATTCCGATTCCACTGTCAGCCACTTCCAGACGCGCCCATGAACCATCTCGAAACAACGAAAGCGTAATAGTGCCATCCTCCAGGGTATATTTGATGGCATTGTCAACCAGATTCGCCAGTAACTGTCTCAGCCGCTGAGGGTCACCTTGCACTGTCAAATCTTCCTGACGCTCTAAGATAATCTTTCGTCCTCCGACCAAAGCCTTGGCTCTCTTTATTTCCTCTGCAAGAATGTTTTTGAGCGGAACCCTTTGCTGCTGTGCTGGCTGCCCCGACTCCACCTCAGCGAGAAGGAGAAAGTCATCGACAATCTTGGACATTCCAATTGACTCGCGCTCAATGGCTTTTAGCGACTCGCGTCTTTCTTCCTCACCGAGCTTGCGTTTCAGCAAATCAAGGTTACCGCGGATGACGGTTAATGGCCCTCTTAGCTCATGTGATGCGTCTGCTACGAAATATCTCTGGGATTGAAATACTTTGTCCAGGTGCCGAATCATATGGTCAAAGGTGGCTGCCAGCTCCCCTATCTCATCCGAGGTCCCTTTATAGTCGACACGGCGGCTGAGGTCGGAACTTGTTTCGATGTCCTTGGCTGTTTTTGTAATCCGGCTGACCGGTGCCAGGGCACCACGGACTACGGCTGCGCCGGATACCGAGGCCAGTATGAGGGCCACCAGAATGCTTGCCAGTAGAGCCCATCTCACCCGGCTCATTGCGGCATCTATGTGGTTTAAGGAATGAGCTACCTCCAGGAGAAGAATCTGGTCTCTTAGATACAGTGGCGAAACCATCATCCGAACGCTGGCACTACCACCGGCGGCTACCGTCTCTATGGCCACATTTCCAGCAAAGCCCTGCGAAATCAGAGACGGATTTACCGGCAGTTCTTGCTCACCAAGGTTGTTCGATTTCACCACTACGTTCCCGCCTCGGTCTATCAACTGGATATAAATTCCAGGTGATGCAAACTCGTTGATTGGTGGTAACTTGGAGTGAATAACCTCATAATCCAGAGGGTCGGGAATTTCCTGTGGGTGAAGCGTGCCGTGTACGCGCGCTGAATAGATGCTGAGATTTTCGTCTACCTGAGCAATGAGGTAGCGTTGCAGTAAAATATGGAGCACGATACCGGATAGAATCAGTATGGCACATAATATCAGGGCAAACCACAAAGTCAGCCGCCAGCGAATCGGCATGCACCTACTCCTTCATAACGTATCCCACACCACGAACCGTATGAATCAGCCTGGGTCTGTCACGAACCTCTAACTTGGACCTCAGATAACGTATGTAGACTTCGATTACATTGGATTCGCCTTCGAAGTCATACCCCCAGACTCTGTCGTAAATGAGGTCTCTTTTGAGTACCTGGCGTGGGTGGCGCATGAACAGCTCAAGCAGGTCAAACTCCTGGGCGGTTAGCTCTATTGGGTCATTGCCCCGCTTCACCTCTCTGGTCGCCGTATTCAACGATAGGTCGCTAAAGCGGAGCGTTTCCTCTTCCCCGGGTTGGCGACGTCTAAGCAAAGCCCTGACTCTCGCCAGAAGTTCATCAAAGGCAAACGGCTTGACCAGATAATCGTCAGCACCGCTCTCAAGTCCGACCACTTTGTCAGCGACAGTCCCCTTGGCGGTAAGCATGAGGATGGGAACATCACCTCCCTGCCGCAGGCGCTTACTTACCTCAATGCCGTCAATCCCGGGCATCATGATGTCCAGTATGACCAGGTCAGGTTCTTTTTCCCGCGCTTTGGCCAGTGCTTCCGAGCCGTCAGCTGCAGTGTCGACTTCATAGCCCTCATAGGCCAGACCACGCCTGACAAAGCTTATAATCTCGGGATCATCATCAACAACCAGAATGCGCATATTCCGTATCTCTGCTAAATATGGTTACCCCTAATTTAATCATAGATGGTGAAATCACTAGGGTCAAGTTGAATAGCTGAGAAATGAATTATCCCCTGGTTAAAATTCTAAGCATCTTTTAAGCAGCTTTTAAGCTTATTCTCATGACTCAATGTAATCATGGATTTAGAAAGATTAAGGAGGAGAAAATGATGTGGCAAAATAAATAGCAGAAATGGTAGTAAATCTCACTCAAGAAAAATAATTAAGGAGGAATAAAACGTGAAAAAAATAATTGTAGTAATAAGTGCTCTTTTATTGGTCAGCCTAATTTTTGTTGGCTGTCAAGGCCCATCAGGATTAGTTGGCCCAGCGGGACCACAGGGACCAGCAGGTGAAATACAACCAGCAATACAAGAATTATCGATCATAATGGGCGAAGGGGAAACTATCGAGGAAGTAGATGAAGAGGAAGTTTTGACTGACGAATTTCACCGCTGGGAGCCGTCTGCTTTAGTAGTATACAAGGGTGATACCGTCAAACTTGAAGTGTCCAATCCTCGAAGCAAAGTCCACAGTCTTGTTCTTCCCGACTTCGGTGTGGTTACACCCGAGCTGGAACCCCGGGGCGGCACGGCTACCGTGGAGTTCGTCGCCGATAAGGCCGGTGTCTTCCAGTATGCCTGTGGTGTTCCCTATGACCGCGAGGGCGGAGCACTCGACTGCGACCTGGACCACCAGCGCCAGGTAGGATATCTAATCGTCTTGAATCGGTAATGAAGGAGGGAAGTTGAATGAGGTATTTAATCATCTCCAGGAACAGACACCCGGTACCACCAGACGTTGCGGCTACGCTCTTTGACGCGGCGCTAGCATGGAAGCAGAAATACCAAAGTAAAATCAAAGAAATATTCGCTTTTGCTGGAATGCAAGCTGGCGGTGGAATTGCCGAGACGCAGTCTCATGAAGAGCTGGATAGCATAATGGCTGAATTTCCCATGGGCCCATTCGGAGAAACAGAAATTTACCCTCTGATAAATGTGGAACGAGCATGGGAAGTCAGGAAAAAGATGGCTAAAACCATGGCTACTGAAAGCGGACGGAAACCACTGACAGTAGACGGTTGAGATAGAACTGACAGGCTCGTGATTGGTATTACGTGTCGGTTGGTACAGTGTTAGCCGGATAAATGAGAAGGGGGGGCAGAAATGCTCCCCTTACTCTTTAAAGAACATTCAGATGTCGCCAAATAGCCTGGCCTCTGGTACCATTCAATTGTGCAATATAGTTACACCACTGGCAACCGGGTGAGTGTTCGGGTGGCCCCAGTAATTCTGGCACATCCATTCCTTCATCAAGGTTGGATATTCTCACAAAAGTAATGTCCAACCCATCTTATAGTTAGGAGCAATTATTCACCCGATGTGGTATTGCCATAATATCGATCTACTCCTGGTGGTAGCTCCTGCAGCTCAATAATAACACCGCCGACCTTGTCGGTATCAAAGAAAGCCATGCCACCGCCACCCACATTTTTTTGATATACGATCGCCTTAAATCCTGCTTCAGCCATTATAGAAATCGCTTCTTCGATGTCATCCACAATGAAGGATATGTGGTTAATGCCTTCGCCTCGACGCTCTAAGAATTCTTGATGGATATACTTTCCTGAAACAGGTTGAATTAACTCAAGCCATATTGGCCCCATCTGTCCTCCTCTTGCTATAAGTTTGATATCAGGAGGGGCAGGCTTGCCGTAAAGCATCCTGTCTGTATGAACTACCTTCACGGGTTCAAATGGCCCTATTCCTAGAGCTTGATAATATTCAATAGCCTCGTCCATGTTCTTGACTATTACCGCCATGTGGTGGAGCTTTGATAGCAGCTCTCCTATCCTTTTTTTCTTCATGTTAACTCCTCCTGCTCTCTGTACTATCAGATATCATTTCACCCGGGTATATCTTCTCTTGGGATTTCAGCATGTAGTATCATATTTTGATAGCCTCCTTACTGGAAGTCTGACGAATCAAGGCAGCGCTATCAGCGCCCTGAAGTGGCTTTCTCTTTCTTCGCAATGGAATCAGCCAGGGCCAGGACTTTTCTAGCCCTTTCCGCCACGGGGGCATCTACCATCTTGCCGTCGAGGGAGGTTGATGCCTGGCCTTGCGCTAAGGCTGCCTCAAAGGCCTGCACTACCCGGTGTGCCTGGGCAATCTCCTCCTCAGAAGGAACGAAAACCTGATTCACCGGGCCAACCTGGTCCGGGTGGATTACCGCCTTGCCCTGGAAACCCAACTGGGCAACTGCCCTCGTTTCCCTGATTAGTCCGTCCGTATCTCGCACGTCAGTATATACACTGTCGATGGCCAGAACATTGGCTGCGTGGCAGGCGACGGCAATCACCGCTCGGGGATAATAAATCTCGGAGCCTTCTTTGGTGCGATTTATGCCCATCTCCAGAGCAAAGTCTTCGGCACCGAAGATAGCGCCGATAATACGAGGAGACGCACTGACGATATCACAGGCATTTATGATACCCTCTGGAGTCTCAATGAGAGGCAGAATTCCTGTAGAACCCACTTCAAGGCCTGACTTCTTCTCTGCGTCGGCGAGTAAGGCAGCAGCCCTGCGTATATCATCCCTCGACTCACTCTTGGGGAGACAGATGCCTTTGAGCCTCCCGGTGGCGACCGCCTTTATGTCTGGTACAGCGTAAGGGGTTGGAAGCGAGTTGATACGTACGAAGATATCTTTCCCGCTCGAAGCAAGCTCATCTATTGAAGCGGCGACCATTTTCCGGGCAGCGTCCTTTTCCGAAGGAGGAACCGAGTCTTCAAGGTCGAGTATGAGGGCATCAGCAGGTATCAGACGGGCTTTTTCCAGCCTCCTTTCCTGATTACCGGGAACAAATAGAAGCGTTCGCAATATTAGCATAGGGACTCTCCTCACGTTTTCAATATCATTTCAGCCGGATTTAATGCTATATCACCTTCTTGAGCTTCAGCTCCTCCAGTTGCTCCGGTGAATAACCGAGCAGGTCCTGGTAAACCACTTCATTCGCTGCTCCCATAGGTAATCCAGGGAACCTGATCTCACCCGGCGAGTTCAGCAACTTAATAGGCACATCAGGCATCCTGAGGGCCTTGCCTGTGGCCGGGTCATTGAGGTCAACAAGTGTCTTTCTCCCCTGCACATGGGGGTCTTCAGCAATGCCGCGCATATCGGCGATTATCCCGGCGGTTATCTCGTGTTTCTCACAGGCTTCCAGAGCTTCCGGCAAAGTCATACTGGCAAACCAATTGGCGATTACCCGGTTGAGCTCCTTCCTGTTCTCTTTCTTGATTCGAGCTTCATTAGTACTGAAGCGGGGGTCACTCTTATACTCAGGTTTACCTATAGCGTCCATCAACCTCTCAAACGGCACCTGCGCCGTGGCAGAAAGCGCCAGCCAACATTTATCTTTTGTCTGGTAATTGTTGCGGGGTGCGGCATAGCTCATTTCACTACCGAAAGGTTGAGGAACTTCCCCGGTTAGCCAGTATTCAAGGAAGTCAGCACCAAGCAACCCGAGTAAAGGCTCGTAAAGTGACACGTCAATCTCCTGGCCACCGTATTCCCCTCTCCTGGCGCTTCTCAGCGCCACCATGGTAGCAAAAGCAAGATGCAGTCCGGCAACCATATCCGCCAGAGGAAACGGTGGGCTTAAAGGTGGGCCATCAGGTTGGGCATTTAGAAAAGTGAAACCGCTGAAGCCCTCCGCCAGGGTGCCAAAGCCGGGCCTGGAAGCATACGGCCCCGTCTGTCCATAGCCCGAGATTCGACCGATGACCAGTCCTTTGTTAAGCTGCAAAAGCCGCTCACTAGGAAACCCTAGCCTGCCAAGAACTCCGGGGCGAAAATTCTCCACAAGAACGTCAGACTTCTTAACCAATCCCGCAAAAATTTCGGCACCTTCAGGTGTCCTTAAATTTAGAGTTACCGGCAGCTTGTTACGGCTGACAGTCAACCACCAGGACTGAAAGCCACCTTCGAGCACTCCCCATGCCCGGATGGCATCGGGCGAATTTGTGTTCTCGATTTTGATAACCTCGGCTCCGAAATCCCCGAGAAGGGTTGCTGCAAACGGAGCTGCTATCACCGTACCCATGTCAATTACACGAATGTTCTTAAGAGGCAGTTCGCTGCTTTCTGCATAAGCTCGCTGGCGCCGAATAAAATCACTTAACTCTTTACCTGAACTCATCACTTGCCCCCTTTAGGTAATGTCCCGTGCTCAGTCCAAGAAAGGCCATAGTCATAAAATGACCGCTCAACCCCGGGAAAGAACCGGAAGGCATCCAGTTGGGAGACCAGTCCAGCAATAGGAACAAGCTGCCCCACATCTTTAGCCATTTTCAACACCAATGCCATGTCCTTTTGCATTCCCAACCAAAGTGGTCCCTTCGTGCCCTCACAGTATTCCTTCACGAGCTCTTGTATCAAGTCCCAATTCTGCACTGCCCAGCTACCACCTGAGCTTACCCTAACTACATTGAGAAGGGTCTCGGTTTCAAGGCCAACTCTACGAGCCAGCGCAATTCCCTCTGACAGAACAGCTAAATTGAGAATATGCAGGAAATTATTTACCAGCTTGCAAGTCTCTCCCATTCCGGCACTGCCAAGATAAAATATGTTCTTCCCCATCGCTTCGAATACAGGGCGGCATTCCTCGAAAGCCCCCTTGTCACCACCCACCATAATAGTTAAAGTTCCAGTCTCTGCACCAGGCCTTGCTCCACTGACTGGAGCGTCTAGACATCTAATACCCTTTTCTTTGCCCTCAGCTGCTATCCTCTGACAGTGAAGAGGGTCAATAGTGCTGCTAATAACGAAAATCGACCCTTCTCTTGCCCCTTCCCAGGCTCCATTTTCCCCATAGATGACCTCATCGATTTGAGCGTCATCGCGAACCATAGTGATAATTACGTCGCTCACCCTTGCTGCTTCCTTACATGTATCGGCACTCTTAGCACCTAATGCTTGTAGTTCCTCCACGGTTTTTTTCACCACGTCATGGACTGTAAGGTCAAAGCCCTTCTTTATCAGGTTCTTGGCCATACGTGCTCCCATCACCCCTAGCCCAATAAAACTCACCCTTTTTTTGGCCATCACCTTCTACCCCCTTTCTTTGTTCGCGTCAGCAACTAAACCTAGTCATATTGCGGTGACACTTCGTTTCTCAGGCAGTAACCAGTCGGCAGAACCCTTTTATGCTTGGTTCCTGCTCCAGAGCCTGCACCCGCGTAACTATCTTCTTCCTTCTCTCCGCAGGGTAAATAGTTGATGTCAGGTCGTCGAACTTACCGAGCAGTTCTTCCCAGGTCAGCGGGTTTTCCGTGTCTCCCTTAGGATAATCAATCCTGGTCGAGAACCTTCGTCCGTCTTCAGTCACCAGCTCCACGCTGGCTGGCCACTGCCTGGGGAAGACCGTTTCCAGCCCGGGGTCTTCCACGCAGGAAACGCGCCCCATCATCTCTTTGATTCTGGGGGATTCTATATTCTCCTGAGTATATTCGTTCAAGGAGGCTTTGCCATAAAGTATGGCAACGGCTGCTCCAAAGGGCATGCTGAACTGGGCGTCAACCAGCGTCTTGGGATTGTACTTCAATTCCTCAGGCTCAGCAACTATGGGGAACCCCGCTTTCAATATTCCCAGAGTTACCTGCTTTACCTCCTCCGGTTTCAGGTTATTCTCCCTCATAATACGCAAAATACCGTCTATCGGGCCCTGCTTGTAACGACAGCAGGCATGGGGCTTGATACTCGTTCTCATGATTTCAAAAGGCTTCCCCAAATCCGCCAGAACCCTGTCAGGGTCAGCGCCATCGGAATATGCATGCAGGAAACCAAATCTCCCCTCAATTATCGTGGCGGGCCCATTAAATCCCCTCTCTGCCAGCAGAGCCGCGATTACTCCATTGTGGGCAGCCCACCCGGCGTGCAATCGCTTGGTCCAGGAACCGTCGGCCAGGAATTCCATAGAACCCGCCGCCTGGCTTCCAGCAATGCCCAGACTATTAATCGTCTGTTCCTGGTCCAGTTCAAGTATTTTGGAGGCAGCGGCGGCAGCTCCAAAGACACCGCATGTTCCCGTTGGGTGAAATCCCCGGGCATAATGATTGGCCGGATTCAAAGCCTTGCCCAGCCTGGTCATGACCTCATAACCTGCAATTACTCCTTCGATAAACCTTTTCCCGCCGCAGTCAATGAGTTCGCCGACAGCGAAGGCCGCCGGGAATATAGCAACTGCGGGGTGGGCAGACGATTCATTATGCAGGTCGTCCAATTCCAGCGAGTGAGCTGATGTGCCGTTGGCCAGCGCCGCATATTGGGGAGCCGCGCTCATATCAGTCCCGATAATTACCGTGCCTCCTGGGCTTAGTCCGATATCCTTGACGAGACGATACACAGTTTTGCTCGACTCAACAAGGGAACCCCGGATGGCGACACCAAGAAAATCCAGACAATGGTATTTAACTCTATCGACTATTTCCAGAGAAATATCTTCATACTTAATGCTGGCGCAAAACTCCACCAGCTCACTGGTAATACCCATATTAGCTAACCTCCACCCTCAGAAGCATTATTTAAGAAACGTATTCCTTTCTAACTCCTACCTCTTGCCCTATGTCTACCGGCAGAGCAGTTCTCGTCTTTTTGTCCATGCGGAGAGTAGTAATATTCCCGCTTCCTCTGAGTAGAACGGCCTTTGCTTTTTGTGTCCAGGCACCGATTATTTCGACCGTTTCCCCTTCTGAGACTCCCAGTTCCGTCATCGCCTCCTCAGTCATAGCGGCAACACCATTTCCGTCTATATCCTCGCCCACGGTGAGGGTAATCTCTTTACCATACTGGGGTGCGGCGTAAGTTCTGCCCTCTACCTTCCTGTAAAACGCATCGCGCATGGTCAACTAATCTCCATAGAATTTCAAAGATTTTCAGCTATAAAGTCTATTATATCCATTATCCTGAGGTCATCGCTGTCCCGGGCACTGTCTATAAGGTTCTGTTCACACCAGGGACAGGCGGATACAATCACTGAGCTACCGGTTTCCCTGGCCTGTTTAATCCTTTCTTTTCCCAGGGCTATTGCCAAATCGTTATTGACTAGCTTTACACCACCGCCAGCACCGCAGCAGAACGATTCGGCCCCGGTCTTTGCCATTTCACAGAGCTCAATCCCCTTGACAGCGCCGATAACCTCTCGCGGCGCACGATAAATCCCGCAATCTCTCCCCAATCGACACGGGTCATGGTATGTTATCCTGGTCTCCGGCATCTTCCTGCGGAGAACGCCCAATTTGTCTTTGGCTTCAGTGATGACCTGCGAAATATGCTTTACCCCGGGCATTTCTATGGTGGGCAAGTGTTTCGGGTAGTCTAAAGTCAACACCTTATAACATTCAGCACAGCCGGTGATGACTGTCCTGGCTCCTCCCGCCTGGAACCTGCGCGCAAGGTCCCGGGCGTTTTCCCTGAACCTTTCCTCGTTACCCGTGTTCAGGAGTGGGGCACCGCAACACGGTTCATCATCAGCATAGTAGGCAACCTCAATCCCCAGTTTTCTCAATAGCGCTACCGCTGCCTTCAGTGTGTCGCCTCGTTCCAGGGACGAGAGACAACCGGCAAAGAGCACCGTATCCCCGGTTTTGGGCAGGTCCAGCCCATTTGCCCAGTGCCACTTTGCCTCCTTCCCGAAGGGATTGGATTTCCGCCCGATGTTATCGGTTACCTCTTTTATGGACGGGGGAATCTCTTCCTCTCCAAGGAACAGTGACCGGAGCTGTCCTATAGCCTTTTCCGGGATATTGATTCCCTTTGGGCATATGTCGGTGCAGGCGCCACACTGGGTACAGTTAAACAGGCCGTATTGAGCTGCCTCGGCCACCCTCTTTGCGGTATCCAACGGATTAAAGGCCGATTTCGCCAGATGCACCTGGTACATTGGACCAACGAAAGTCTCCCACCCCTCCTTAATCACCGGGCACACCACCAGGCAAGCCAGGCAACCAAGGCACTGGGACATCTCCCTGGCAGGCAATACCTCGGACTGAGACGCTTTCATCTCTATTTGGGAGATATCGTCGTCACGATTCAGCCATGGCCTGAGTTCCTGAAACCGTCTCTCGGCGATATCCCGGTCAATCACCAGGTCCTTTGTCACCGGGAAATAGGGCAGGGGCTCCAGAACCATGCCATTCTCCACCGGCGCTTTGCAGGCTAAAGTGGGTTTTCCATTGGCCATTACGGTGCAGATGCCACATAGAAATTCTCGGCAGGACAATCGCCAGGCTATGTTTGCCCCATGTTTCAGATTGACATTATCTATGGCATGAGATATTCTCATGCTCTCATAATGGTCAACAGAGTACTCCTCATAGTGAGGCTCGTTGTCCAGCCGGGAATCATAGCGAAGCACCTTTATCGAGAACTGGCTGCTCACGAGACTCCCTTCAAAACCTTAACCGTGGTCTCTTCTGAAATCAGCATCTACCCCTCAATCTTTCCGGATACGGGGAACGCCGGTAATTCCACCTCGTCAGGGTCAAGTCGCGTTTTCACAATCGGAGCCTTGGTCAGAACGTATTGACCATCCTCATCCTGATGAATGACTATGTTCAGCGTCCAGTCCTTGTCCGGGAGGGGATAATCCTCCCTGAAATGGCCGCATCGGCTTTCTTTCCTTATCAGTGCTGCTCTCGCCATCACTTCCGCAGATACAATCATACTCCGAACGTCCATGGCTTCGATGAAGTTCGTGTTGTAAGCGCCGGTTCCATTTCCGATTCGCGGTAAGCGGTTCTCCTTGATATCATTAAGGGTATCGAGGGCATGCTTGAGCTTTTCTTCAGTTCGGGCAATTCCCACGTAGTCCCAGGTTAGCTCTTTTATCTCATTTCTGATTGCCATTGGATTTATCCCGTTATCTGTCCCCACAACATTCGATATCTCCTTCTCAACTCTGGCAAGTTCCTCGTTGAAGCTGGCTTCATTGATTTTACCGTATTTTCCTGACAGAGCTGTCCGGGCGGCTGCTTCACCGGCAATCTTCCCCGATACCAGCAAGTCGGGCAGCGAATTGGAACCGAGGCGATTGCCACCATGCACCCCGCCGACACTCTCGCCGCAGGCGTATAGATTCTTCACCTTTGTCGATTCCCAGTTAGTATCCACCCTGATGCCGCCATCCTGATAATGAGAAGACGGATAGACAATGACAGGCTCTTTCCTGATATCCAGACCGTCGTTCAGCCCTCTCATCAATATGGTGTTCAGCCTTTCCTCGATAACACTGGCGGGCAGATGGGTCACGCTCAGGTAAACGCCGCCATGTTCGGTGCCTCGACCCTCCTGCACCTCAAAATAAATACACCGCGAGGTAAAATCGCGGCAGGCAAGCTCCAGCTGTTGCGGGTTGTATCTTTCCATGAATCGCTCGCCGTGGACGTTGTAAAGTCTTCCACCTTCACCCCGCACCGCCTCAGTTATCAGAAGCCCGGCCATGGACTCGGGTGCAATGTAACTGGTGGGATGGAACTGGAAGACCTCCATATCGACCAGTTCGGCTCCGACCTCAAGTGCCATTCTATTGGCATCACCGACTTTCCCGGAGGGGGCAATGCAATACTTGAATATCTGACCACTCCCGCCAGAGGCAAGAATGACAGCTTTGGCCTTAAATACCAGAAAGCTTCCCTTTCTCATATCATAGGCAACACAACCGATAACTCTTTCGTCCTCCACGAGCAGTTTTAACACCATGCAATCATTGGTGACCCTGATTTGCCTTCTGAGCACCTCGCAGCAGAGCCCGCGCATCATCTCCCCACCAGTCCGGTCGCCACTGATACAGGTCCTGGGATAGGAATGCCCCCCGAGCTGTCGCTGAAAATACCTCCGGTTATCATCTCTGTCAAAAAGGGAGCCATAGCTTTCCAGTTCCTTGAATCGGTCTGGGGCGTTATGACACAGGATTTCTACCAGCTTCTGGTTATTGAGCAGACCCCCGCCGATACACGTATCCCGGAAATGGGCTTCCCAGTTATCCCTGGAATCAGCGCTGCCGAAGACGGCGGCGTAGCCTCCCATGGCTATTGGCGTACAGCCGCTGTAGCCGAAAACCCCCTTCACTACCATATGGGTCTTAGCCCCCATCGAATCAGCGGCAATTGCAGACCGGGCAGCGGCTCCACCTCCGCCAACTATCAATACATCGGTCTCTATAACGGGAGCGTTCCTTATTATCATCTTCTCCGTCCCCTCAATCTGCCGAAATCTTCATCACTTTATAGTTGGGAGCAATTATTCGCCCCATGGTTTAAGGCCCCAATATGGATCTTCATTAAGGTGAGGTGGTAGCTCCTCCATCTCAATAATAACACCGCCGACCTTGTCAGTATCAAAAAAAGCCATGCCACCGCCACCTTCATTTTTTGAACTGGAGATTACCTTAAACCCTGCCTCAACCATTATAGAAGTCGCTTCTTCGATGTCATCCACAATGAAGGCTATGTGGTTGATGCCTTCACCGTGGCTCTCCAAAAATATTCTCTGGGGGGACTCTCCTGTAACAACTGAATCTTCAAATAGATAAAAAACGTTATCTATTGAATTCAGATTATTATAACCCTAATAGTATAATTGCCCATATATCAAAATATCAATACTAAAACGGTTTAGGATAACATTCCGTCAAATGTTCAATTAAGGAACGCTTTTCCAACAAGATATCTTTTAATTGTTACTGAATAATACTATACTGGTCACATGTTGAATCTTTGGAATCGTATTATAACTACAGGCATTATTTATCCTGCTTTAGCAGTCTTCTTCAAATTCTTGGAAAATATTACCTTCCTGGGTTTGATACGATATGTTTTCATCCGCAGACTACGTTTCAGGTGGTACATATTATATTCCCAACTTGCCGTTGACCTATACGTTCTATTCTGGTTTGCTACAGAGTTAGCGGTATTTTTATACCCATTTACTTCTTTAGTTATAACCCGGGTATTTTCTTATATTTATATATGGAGAATTGTTGACATTGTTCAGTCCTGGTTCAATGTAACTGTTCGCCCTCCCTACCAATCAACGCCTCCAAGAGCATTGACCCTTGTCTTGCTGAATTATATTGAAATAATATTAATCTTTACGGTAATTATTTTTAGTTTCCAGGATAATTTCTTTCATAGACCCATTTATATGTATAACGCATTTTTCTCAAGTGTCAGTGTTATTATTCCAATGGTAGATCCGGTTATTACCCCTCTCACCCTAACCGGCCTTGCCATTTATTACGGGGAAATCGCTTTAGGGCTGATATTTCTCATAGTCATTATTCAACGAACTGTGGCCCTTTTTTCTCATAAATAAAGATGCCCTGAGGCACCAGTTAAGCAACGCAAATTTCATCACAATCCTGTTCGCTGACTGCCAGTCCAACACGGGCTAATCCCGTGGGCCCCACGCCATGAAACTGGGCCTTGTAATGAATTTCCGAGTATCAAACGCATCATAGTATGCCAAAATGAAAAAGCAGGGCGTTTCTACAGCACCCTGCTTATGTATTTAAGCTATAAAACTTCTGTGTTTATGCTTCTTCCTTGATACCCTGCCTTATGTTGCGCTTTATTACGTCCACAACTCCCAAGTTGTCATAGCGTTCCTGCATAACCTGGATAGTCCGGAGCACTTTCTGTGTTATATCGCTCTGTGCCCGCTCCAGCCCCCCGAGCCGCGTCTCAATGTCGTTTAACACCGGCTGCAGCCAGCCTGAAGCGGCGTAAAACTGCTGCGCTTTATCAAGGTCTTCCGTCAGGCTTATGACCTTCTCCTCCAGCCCGGCCGCCTCTTGCTCTTTCTGCCGGAGTAACTCGGCAAATTCCGCCTTCTGCGATTCGCTCGCTTCCAACTTGCTGCGGGCAGCACTGTTGGCCATCTTTACCTGCTTGTTTTCTTTCTCCAGCTCGAAATGCGCGGTTTGCAGGCAATTGATACAGTAAATGGATGTCCCTTTATCCAGTTCTGTGCCACACTGAGAGCATGCGAGGGGTTGTACTTTGACCTGTTTACTGGCGCGGCACTCCTTGCACCGCGTGGGCAGGTTGAAACCTTTCATCTCGTAGAACTCCTGCTCGGCCATGGTCAAGATGAATTCTTTACCACACTGACGGCAGCTCAACTGCATATCAGCTTCCTTGGCCATTTGAAGCCCTCCTTTGTTTCAGGTTTCCGGGTTTCAAGCCAGACTGACAATTCAGTTACCAATAAAATTATTATGTTATCCTGCCAGTAACCCATAATATACCACATATTTTTTTGTTTTGCACTACTTTAATCGGAAACCACTGAAAATTTTTTTACCTCTGGAAATATGTGCGGAATAACTGAATGCTCCAATATCGAACAGCTCCTGAATTGCGCTAGCTGATAGCTTGCTCTTGAACGTAGTCCATGTCCAGCGTCACCCCGAGCCCGGGTCGTTCCGGGATATCAAGGTAACCTTCCTTCATAACAAACTGCTCGTGCGTAACCTTGTCGCGGAAGGGGTGCGGGGAGCGGTCATATTCAAAAAGTGGTTCGGCCGGGAAGCGGCGCTCGGGAAAGTTGGGCAGGACGGCAAATAACTGCAGGGCGGCCGCCAGACCGACATTGGTCCCCCAGACGTGTGGAATAACCGGCACGTTCCAGGCACTGGCCAGCGCCAGTATCCGCATCATCTCGGTGAATCCGCCGGCGGCGCAGAGGTCGGGTTGCAATATATCCACAGCACGCCGGGTAATGAGTTCACGGAAACCGAACCGCGTATATTCGCACTCGCCACCGGCGATGAGGATGTTGGACTTCCCTTTCACCTCCACGTAGCCATCAATGTCTTCCGGCGGCACCGGTTCCTCCAGCCAGTATACATTATAGGCTTCCATCTGGCGGGCCAGCTGGATCGCTTCCGCCGCATTGTAGGCATGATTGGCATCAACCATCAGCCTCATTTCATGGCCAATGGCTTCCCTCACCGCTCGAACGTATTCCATATCGGTGTCAATTCCATAGCCGACCTTGAGTTTCATCGCCGAGAAGCCAGCCTTCTTGTAGCCAAGTGCCTCTTCCACGAGTGCATCTTTTATACTGGGCACATGCTGCGGTTCATAGAGACCGGTAGCGTAGACATGTGCCCGATGGCGATAGCCTCCGCCCAGCAGTTTGTAGACGGGCATACCGAGCGCTTTCCCTTTGATATCCCAGAGGGCGATATCGATGGCGCTGAGGGCACAGACGGGCAGTCCCTTCTGTCCCTGGTCCCTTGTCCGGTTGTATAGGAAATCCCATATGACACTGCTCTGAAAGGGGTCCGCCCCGGCCAGCAGCGGTGCATAGGCATCGTTTATCATGGTGGTGGCTATCCTGGCTGGCCCGCCGACATACATCGCTTCCCCCACACCATCGATTCCCTCATCGGTGGAAACCACACACAGGGCCGTCTGGCGTCGGTCGGTCACCCACTGCGACCAGCCAAATGCCTTGTCCTCCAGCAGCTCTTCCAGCACATAGGTAGTGACACCGGTTATTTTCATCTTCCCGCCTATTTCTTTGTCGTCTTACCGGCTTTCTCAAGGGCCATTTTGGCCCCCTTGAGGAGAAAGGTATCGTCCGCATCAACGGTATTGAATATGAACCCCTTTTCCAGAGCCCACTCAACGTTCTCAGAGATACAGAACATGCCGGCCGGCTTGCCGTGCTTGTCCGCGGCTTGCAGAACCCTGTCGAACGCTTCCTGATATTGCGGTGCATCCCAGTCCGGAGGCACGCCAAATCCCAGGCTAACCGAGAGGTCCCATGGGCCGATATAACAGGCATCAATGCCCGGCACGGAGAGAATCTCATCCAGGTTGTCGAGCGCCTTTTTGGTCTCAATCTGGATGGTGATGAGAAGCTCATCGTTGGCCGTCTTGAAGTAGTCGGGGTCGAACATGCCGGCACGCCTCGGCCCCCACCCCCGGATACCCTCCGGCGGGTACTTGCAGTACCTCACCGCATTCTCCGCTTCTTCCCTGGAGTTCACCCAGGGGATGAGCACGCCGTAGGCACCGATGTCCAGCACCCGTTTTATCACTACCTGGTCGTTCCACTGTGGCCTCACAATGGGTATACAACCACTTCCGTTCATTGCCTGCATCATGCGCTGCAGCGTCTCGTAACCCGCCGGCGCATGCTCGCTGTCGAGCAGCAGCCAGTCAAATCCCACGCGTGAAAGCCACTCCGCCACATCCGGATGTCCCACCATGACGAATGTGCCGATTACCGCCTCGCCCTTCTTCAACTTTTCCTTTAAAGGGTTCTTCAATACGTTTACCTCCTGTCTGTCCTTATATTTCAGCTGAAATCCGCCACATTCTAACAGACCCCTTTTAAGGCTGTCAAAATAACAATGAAAGATTGCTCAGACAGGCCGAGTTTGCTTTTGCCTTGACAAATTTCTATACAGTCAAATAATATTGGCCGAAAGGAGGACGCAATGAAAGTCACCGATATGGTCAGCACCCCGCTGTCGGTACCGCTCAAGTGGCCATTTAAGAACGGTTTTGCCGTCGACAGGGTCAATCCGGTGGTGGTTCAACTTTTCACCGATGAAGGACTGGAAGGGATTGGCCTGGCTTTCACCTGGAATGACCAGCGTGTGAAATCGCTGAAAGCCTGCATTGACGACCTGAAAGAGACCGTAGTGGGGCAGGATATATTCCGCTGGGCCGAGGCCTGGCAGAAACTCTGGAATGATACCAGGTGGATGGGGCATCAGGGGTATCCCATCTATGCCCTTTCCGCCATCGATACCGCGCTCTGGGACCTGCGGGCGAAAGCCGCTGGCATGCCGGTTGCCCGTTTGCTCGGCGGATACCGTGATGAAGTGCCCGTATATGCCAGCCACCTTCTATTTTGCAACTGGAGCATTGACGAATTGCAGAAAGATGCGGCTTCCCTGGTGAAGCAGGGCTTCCGCGCCATGAAAATGAACATGGGCAATAAACCGTTCCAGGTTGAGCTGGAAAGGCTGAAGGCGGTGAGAGAGGTGGTGGGGGACGACATTGATATAATGGTTGACGTGAACTGGGTGTGGACGGTGCCCCAGGCAGTTCAGATGGGGCGAGAGCTTGAGAGGTACCACGTGTACTGGCTGGAAGACCCGCTGCCCAGCAACGACCCCGCGGACTGGGCCCTGGTCACCAGTGCCCTGGGCCTGAGGGTTGCCGGCGGTGAGACGCTCTCCAGCAAACACGATTTCCGCCGCGTGTTTGAGAACAAGGCGCTGGATGTGCTGATGCCGGACCTGCAGCGGGTTGGCGGGGTTACCGAATGGATGAAGGTGGCCGCGATGGCCGAGGCCTGGAATTTACCCGTGGCCAGCCACGTCTTCCACGAATTTTCCGCCCATCTGGTGGCCGCCATCCCGAACGGCCTCATCGTTGAATATATGCCCTGGTGGGATTTCATTTATCAGGAGCCGCTGCCACTCAAGGACGGCTATATCAGAATCCCCGATAAGCCAGGGTTTGGGCTGGAACTGAACCCGGATATTGTCCAGAAATACGCAATGAAATAGCGTTAAAGCTGGCTCGCCAAGGAGGTAACAGAAGTGCAAAAGCTCGGGTTTATTGGCGCCGGACCGGTGGGCACTGCCTTTGCGGTAAACCTGTCGAAGCTCGACTATCAAATCATCGGTGTTTTTGATGTCGTCAAGGAGGCAGCGCAGCGATTTGCCGATGATGTCACCGGGTGCCGGGTCTATGACAAGGCTCAGGAGCTGGTCGATAGTGCCGATATGGTCTTTATCACCACTCCCGATGATATCATCCCCAGGGCCGCCGCCGAACTCAAGTGGCGCACCGGACAATCGGCCGTCCACTGCAGCGGCGCCAGCACAGTGCACTCATTGGACTCCGCCAGAGAACAGGGCGCCATGGTGGGCGCCATTCATCCCTGCCAGACCTTCGCCGGAAGGGAACAGGCCATCGCCAATCTGCCCGGTTCCACCTTCGCCATTGAATCCGAGGAGCCCTTGAAAACGACGCTCACCGAAATCGCCAGGGCACTGAACGGTGACCTGGTTTATCTCACCTCCGAGGATAAAGCCCTCTACCACGCCGCCGCCTGCATCGCCTGCAATTACTTTTGCACCCTGGTTGATATAGCCACCGACCTCTGGCAGAATTTCGGCAAGTCCAAAGAAGAGGCAGCCAAGGCGTACATCCCGCTCCTGCAAGGTGCGGTAAACAACATCGCCAGCATTGGCTTTCCCGGTTGCCTTACCGGGCCTATCGCCCGGGGGGATGTCAAGACGATACAAAGCCACCTCGTTGCGCTGGAAAAACACGCCCCTGATATACTGCCTCTCTACAGAGAGCTGGGGCTCAAGACCATACCCATTGGCATCGCCAAAGGCACCCTGAATGAGGACAAAGCCAAAGAACTGCGGTCTCTGCTCGAAAATAAAAAATAGACACAGATGCCAGGAAGGAGAACGTAATGAAAGTTACCGGGGTCAAGACCTATCTTTACCATGGGCACTTCAACTGGCTGCTGGTCAAGCTGGAGACGGACGAAGGCATCGAGGGCTGGGGTGAGGCGACCACCCAGTCTTCCGAACTTGCCACACAGGCCCATGTTCACACAATCGGCGATAATTACTTGGTCGGTAAAGACCCGCGGCAGATAGAGCTGCACGTCAGCACCCTGCTGCGGAACAGCTACTGGAAGCCGTCATTCGTGATATACAGCGCCATCAGCGGCCTTGAGATGGCCATGTGGGACATCCTTGGTAAAAGCCTCAACGTGCCCGTCTATACCCTGCTCGGTGGCGCCTGCCACCCTCGCCTCAAGATGTACCACAACGGATGGTGGTTCGGGGCCAAATCACACGATGACTATGCCAGGCTGGCCAGAGACATGGCGGCCAAAGGCGCCAAAGCACTTAAGTTCGACCCCATGCAGGGAATGGATACCTTTATTGATACCAAACAGTTCAATCGAACGGTCGAGGCAGTCCGCCTGGTCAGGGAGGCGGTCGGCGATGATGTTGAGCTGATGATAGACGTTCATGGCCGACTGAGCCCGGATAACTCTATCCGGCTGGCAAGGGCAGTGGAACCTTATCGCCCTTACTGGTGGGAGGAACCCATACCCACTGACGCCAGCCTGGACGACCTGGCCCGGGTCGCCCAGTCAATAAATATACCGGTCGTTGCCGGCGAGCGCCTTTATACCCGCTGGGGTTTCCGCGACCTGTTTGAGAAACGGGCGGCGTCAATTATAAACCCGGACATCGCCCGCGTGGGCGGCATCCTGGAAACCAAGAAGGTCGCTGACATGGCCCATGCCTATTACATAAGCGTCAACCCCCACAGCGCCAGCGGCCCGGTGCTCACCGCCGCCAGCATACAGATGGAAGCGGCCACGCCTAACTTTCTCATCCACGAATTTTTCTCCATCGACCTCCCGTTTTATGAGGAGGTAATTAAGGACCCATTCCCGGTGATAACAGATAATAATTACATAGAGTTGCCCACCAAGCCCGGGCTGGGGATAGAGATCGATGAGGCAGCGCTGAACAGACGACCCTACAAATATGTTGACCTGGGTGCCTTCTGGGCAACCCATGACGATTGGAGAGAAATTACCGGCCGTAAATAATAAGCAGGACGCTTTACATTCGAGATGATGAAAGGACTACCGTTCAGGGTCTGGTCTCTGGTCACGATAACGCCTGTTTTCGCGGCCATTATTATCCGCATTATCTGGGAACTGGCGGTTAACTTCTCGACCAGCGGCCTGCTCATGTCAGCTCTGGTCATCATCGGCGTTCTCGGTCTGTATGCTCTCCTCTTCTACCTCATCCTGAAGCCGAACCTTAAATTGCTTACCAGCCTCCCCGTCTGGATTGGCATCGCGGTACTGATGACCGGCGGCATGATTGGTGCCAGCATCCACCTGACGCGCTTTCTTCCATCGCATCAGTCCGAGCTGCCCTGGAGCCTGGTTCTCGCCCTGCTCTACGCCTTCGCCATGTTCAATGCTTACTGCATACTGCTCTGGTTTGTCTGGTCGCTCTGGAAAAAGAAACATCGGAAAGAATGAACCATGGACAGAGAACGGTTCGAGTGGCTCGTGTTCAAGGCCGTTGACGACCTGCCCGACGAGTTCCGTGAACGTATGGATAACATCGATATCGTGGTGCAGGACAAGCCGACATCCAGCCAGCTGGCCGAGGCCGGGCTGAGGCGCAGCGAAACCCTGCTGGGTCTCTACGAGGGTGTGCCCCTGACCCGGCGAAGCCGTTCTTACGGCATGGTGCCACCGGACAAAATCACCATTTTCCAGAAGCCGATTGAGGCCAGGTGCCGCGGTGATATTGAAATCCAGCGGGAAGTTCAACGCGTGGTGAAACATGAAATCGCGCACCACTTCGGCATTGGCGATGCCAGGCTGAACCAGCTGGAACGGGATAAATAATATTAAAAATTGTTATTTATCTTTAAATAGCGCTAACCTCTCGGCCGTTTTTCCGTTTTATATATATAGAGTTAGTTCTCTGAGGAGGTTTACACTGGAAATGAACAAAATCAGGATATCAATAGTCAGCATTATTCTGGTAACTTCGCTTCTGTTGGGCGGTACCGCCTATGCTCAGGAAGAAGAATTGCCCGATCCCGGAATCACGCCGGACAGCCCCTTCTACTTCTTTGACACATTCGGCAAGAAAATCGGCCTTATGTTCACCTTCGGTGATGAGGCCAAAGCGCAAAAGGCCCTCGAGTATGCCGAAGAGAGGCTGTCCGAAGCCAATGCCATGGCGCTGAAAAACAGGCTGCAAGAGATGAGTCAGGCAGCGGGCAGCTATGAGGAATTCATGGCCATGGTTCAGGAGAAGCTGCAGGCGGCAGTCCAGCAAAATGCATCGGCCAATATATCGGAAAAAGTGGCACTGGCAACGGAAAAACACCTGACCGTCCTCGACCGGGTCAGAGACAGGGTCCCGGAGGAGGGCAAAGAAGCCCTTAATCGTGCCCGGGAGAGGTCGCTCGATGGGCAGCAGAATGCACTGCGCGCCCTTGCCAGGCATAGAGTAGAGAGAGCCGTCGAGATTAACCTGGACAGCATCCAGAATCGCCTGCAAAGAGCCCTGGAAAAAGCGAGTGAAAACGCCACTGATGAAGTGGAAAATGCTATTGAAGATGCGGAAGCGCTGCGCCGATTTGGCCAGGAGATTTCAGAAACCGCCAGAGGGCTCAGCGAAAATACTACAACGGTGGATGAACTCGTGGCCAGAGCCACCGCGGTACATCTGGAAGTCATGGCCCAGGTTCACGAAAAAGCACCCGAGCCAGCCAGAGAGGCCATTGAAAACGCTATGGCCAACGCGCTGGAAAATCGCGAACAGGTTATTGAGCGACTCAAAAACCGGGCGGCTCTGGGTGATATAGCGGAGGACGTTCCGGCACTGCAGCAGGTCCAGGCTGAGGTGATGGAGAGAATACAGAGTCGAATCCAGGAGAGGCTTTTGGAAGTAACTGACAATCAGTCCGCCGAACAGGTTCAGGAAAGAGTCCAGGAGCAGCTTAAAGAAACAGTGCAGGAGCAGATATCAAATCCGAATTCAGAAACACCCCAAAATACCAGTTCGGACAACGCGAGCGAAGTAAATAAGAGTAAGGGAAGATAAAAGCAGCTCTTGCCTGAGGTCAGACTTCAGACTTCAGCTCTTTGACCATGTACTCGCCCAGTGAGCTGTAGCCAGATTCGGTGCGGTAGTATTCTCGGGCCCCGACCCCGCTCAGCACCAGCATCTGCCCTGCCCGAAATTCCTCCGCAGCAATTCGCTCCGCCTCCCGGAGAAGTGCCCTGCCGATTCCTTTATGCTGTGCGGCGTCCGGTCGCTGCTCGGCCAGCGGCACCTCGGGACCGAAAGTATGTAGCTCCCTGATTATGGCCAGGTTCCCCTCCTGTTCCGGCCCTAAAACCGGCACCGGTCTATCCTGAATCCGCATCCGCAGCAGGCCGAAAAGCGTTTCCTTTTCGTCTTCAAAAGAAAGGAATATCTCCCGGCCGTCGGACGCCTCATAGTCGAGACGCGTCAGCCGAGGTTCACCTATCTCCCAGCCATCCCTCGCCCGGTGTCCGTATTCACGGCAACGGATGCACTGGCACTCCAGCCCTCGCTCCTGCAGGCGCTCTCTCAACAGACCGCGCAGGGAGTCTCTGGGGCCACCGGTAATGAATTGCGGCGGTATATCGCGCAGCACCCGGGAAATCCTGACGTACCTGGGCACCATCGCCTTTATATCCACCAGCAGATTGACCATGGTATCGAAATCGTACGGAATGAAACGCCCTTCCTGATACCACTTTTCCAGCTCGGTCCCCTCCACGACCATGGTCGGGTACAGCTTCAGCCCATCCGGCCGGAAGTGGGCATCGTCGAATAGCTTTTTGGATAACTCAAGGTCTTGCTCGGGGTTGGAGCCGGGCAGCCCGGGCATCCAGTGATAGTACACCTTAAAACCGTGTTCCTTGAGCAGCGATGTGGCACTCACCACGTCTTCAACCAGGTGTCCCCTTCGGACCAGGCGGTAAATATCGTCATCCAAGGTCTGCACGCCGAGTTCAACACGCGTGGTGCCAAATTCGAGCATGCGCTCGACCTCCTCCTGACGGCACCAGTCGGGCCTGGTTTCGATACATAATCCGGTGCAGCGGTGATTGGCAGACTCGTTTAAGCGCTTCGCCTCTTCCAGCGTCGCTGACTCCCGCTCGTTCAGGGCATCATAGCACCCCTTGATGAACTCATACTGATAGTCCAGCGGTTGCGCCAGAAAAGTCCCGCCCATGACTATCAGCTCCACTTTATCGGTGGGGTGGCCCATCTCCTCGAGCACGTGCAACCTCAGTGCTACCTGCTGACCGGGGTCGTAATCGCACCGCCTGGCCCGGAGGACGGCTGGCGATTCTGGCGTATAGCTGCGCGGCGTGTTGGCGAAGGTCGGGCAGTACAGGCACTGTCCCGGGCACTTCATAGGCCGGGTCATGGCCGCCACCGGCGTCACTCCTGATATGGTCCTGGCGAGTTTTTTCATCACTGCCCTGCTATAATGTAATATCGATTTCAGTTTATCAGATTTGTGCTGATGGCAACAGTCAGGGACGTATTCGACCAGATTGCGCCGAGCTGGTATAACTTCCGGCACCGGTCCATCTTCAGACGTGAACTGGAGTCGCTGGCGGAGCGGTGGGGAGGAGGCCGGCTGCTCAACCTGGGCTGTGCCCACGGTCCCGATTTCTCGCCCTTCGCGCCCAACTTTGAATTGCACGGCGTGGACCTATCCACGGAGATGCTCAGGTTTGCCCGGAAATACGCGCAAAAATACGAATTCAGGGTAAACCTGACCCTTGCCGACGTCCGTTCCCTACCGTATCACGATAACACCTTTGACCATGCCATTTCGGTCGCTACGTATCACCATGTGAAAGGCGAAACCGATAGACTCGCCGCGCTGCGGGAGCTCAAACGCGTACTGAAACCGGGCGGCGAAGCCTTTATTACCGTCTGGAATCGATGGCAGCCAAGGTTCTGGTTCAAAGGCAAGGAGATTGCGGTACCGTGGCGGACCAAAGAAAAGATCCTTCACCGTTATTACTACCTGTTCACCTATCTTGAACTGGAAAAGCTGGTCAATGAAGCCGGTTTGGAGGTGATTAAATCCTTCCCCGAACACGGCTACCGGTTCCCACTAAAATATTTTTCCAGAAATATCTGTCTCCTGTTGAGAAAGGCTTAACCACACCAGTAAAAAGGTGTAAGATAGAAATATGTTATTGAAAATCAAGTGTCCTGCATGCCAGACCGAGGGCAGTCTATCGCTGGTTGAGTCCAGCTATGAGGGCCCATACCGCTGCTGGAAATGCCGTGCCCTCTTTTCCATCGTGCTGAAAAACAATAAACTCACCTCCTGCGAGCCCCTGACTGAAGAGGATTTGCAAAAGCAGCAGGAAATCAAGGCCCTCCAGGACAAGCTCAAGCGGCAGTTTCCTGGAAGACAGGATACGGGCTAGTTCCCCGCCGTTTGCCAAGTTATTCTCTTTCTGGCTATACTTTTAGTTACCATTTCACGTCATCTTGGAGTATTTATCGTGAATAGACGCAGCGACGTAAATAAACAAAGGAGGCTCCCGCCAATGCTTATCCCAACTATCATCATGGGGGTGATTGCCGTCGCCCTGCTCTATATCGCTTATCAGCGAGGGGGCGGAGAACACGTTGTCGGTTTGAAATCAGCCGGCAACCTGCTGGTTCAGATTCTTCCCCTGCTTATTTTTGCCTTTATCGTCGCCGGAATGGTACGGGTACTTATTCCCCAGGAATTAATCTCGAAATGGGTTGGCGCAGAGTCAGGATTTCGCGGCATTCTGATTGGCTCGGTGCTCGGTGGTATTATGCCAGGTGGACCCTACGTCAGCATGCCCATTATTGCCGGACTACTGCGGACCGGGGCAGGCATTGGCACGATGGTGGCCCTGATAACGTCCTGGTCATTAATTGCCATTGCCCGGTTGCCAATGGAAATCGGTATTTTGGGATGGAAATTCTCCTTGATTCGGCTGGCCTGCGTTTTCTTTTTCCCACCGATTGCCGGTCTTATCGCCAGCAAGCTCTTTTCCAGCATTGAAGTGGTTTAAATAAAAATCAGTCAAAGGAGGACACAGTAATGGCGAAAGTAATCAACATGGTCTCCACGGAATGTCAGCCAGAGGTCGAGGAAGAATTCAACAAATGGTATGACGAAGTGCACATCCCGCTGCTGTTCAAGTTCAAGGGAATGAAGAAGGTAACCCGCTATAAAATACTGAATAAAACCGGCGAGTTCCCGACCTATCTGGCGATTTACGAATTTGAAAGCCTGTCTGAACATCAGGCATATACAGACAGTAAGGAACTGGCTGCCGCCAGGGCCGAGATGAGTGAGACCTGGAAGAAAGGTGGATGGGAAATCAAGTCGCGCATGCAGTATGAGGAAATGAAGACCTGGGAAAGGTAAAATACTTACTTTTCTTTCTCAGCTTTGGAGGCTCGCTTGCCTCCGAAGCTAACCGAATGTTAGAATAATATTTGTTTGTTAAACGTATGGGCCGCTAGCTCAACTGGCAGAGCAGCTGACTCTTAATCAGAGACCAGATGTTCCACTCAGTTCCGCCAGATACGATTTGGTAGTGTCCTGTCGATGACCCTGCGTCAGTTTGTATCTGGCTGTGCCACTCTGTGCCGGGTGGTGCTAACCAGTATGGTGGCGAAATGGTGGCAAAAATGGAAGACCGTTACGCTACAGTTCGGCATGCTTTAGCGGCTCCGCGGTGGTTAATCCTTGAACAACCCTCTGGGCAACGGTGGATGCGGCGGCAGAGCCGGCAAGAAATCAGACGGCTTCCATCCTGACGAAGATGGTTCACTAGGCTGCTCGGCTTTTCTGACGGCAGGTGTTGGTAAATACGCTGGAGCCGCCTCGAATTTTGCATTTGCCCTCAGGAACTCAATTACGGGCATCCAGTTTCCTGCTGCCACCTCGGATTTAAGCGACTTGATAAAAGCTGAGAAACCATCCGGTCTCAGGATGGAAAAGTCCTGTGATTTCAGCCGCTTAAGCCAGGAATCAGAATCCTCGTCACTGTAGGTGGTTCCTACGGTGACCCTCCCCTCAGGCGAGACAAGCACCCGGGCTGACCCTCCAATCAAGTTGTCCACCTCCATCCTGACTCTGTTCAGCAGCCGGTCAAGGCTTGCCTCGATAATAGTTTTGGACTCCGCGTCCAGATAGATTTGCAACTTGTGCATGGTGTCGACTAGACTTTTTGCTTCCTCTACTCCACTATCCAGCATCTGCACAAGGTCGCGAACTTTGTCTTTTACGGCACCCATCAGCTACCCCCTATGTTCCCCAAGGCGTCTTTTAGGTTTCGGTCTAAGAGGGAAAAATAACGAAACTGGTTCTTATTTGTGTCCGTCCAGAGCCTGATAGAATTAAGCATAACAAGAACAAGCGGCAAGCAATCCTCGTAGCCTGCAGAAGTCGGGTTCTGGAGTAGGTTCAGAATGTCTCGCGACTTGGCGTCCTTCTTTGTCTGTTGCTGCGCAACACCGGCTTGCCGACCCGCCTCAATTGCCTTGGCATTAAGAACCTCGAGCTGCTCCAGAGTTGCTCTAATCCTAGCCTGGTACTCCGCTTCCAGCTCCTTTTGCCTCTGGGTTTTGGCTTGAGTCTCAACTAGCCCAGTTCTCGCCTGGCTGATTTTCTTTTCTATCTCCTCCAGGCTGCCATAGGCTTCAATTGCTTTCATAACGTCTACGGCCTCGCCGTATTTCATCGCTGTCTCTCTTATCAACGTAATCGTTTGAAGGCTGAATTTACGGCGCAAAAGGTCTTCGCACATCTCAATGATTGATTTGAGGTGCA
>JAHJTL010000088.1 GCA_018829775.1 Chloroflexota bacterium
ACGGAGGTTTTTTTGCGCTTATATCACCAGCAGTGGCGGAGTTTTTCGGAACCCGTTCCCATGGATTAATCCTGGGCATTGTTATATTCAGTGGTACGGTGGGAGGTTCTATCGGTCCACTTGTGACTGGACATATTTTTGATACAACAGCCAGCTACCGGGCAGCTTTTATATTGTTACTCTCGCTGGCAATCGCAGGGTTCATATTGGTTCTATCGTCGGGTTCACCAGAACGGAAAGCGATGAGCCGGACATAATACGACAAACATAACAAGCCGTTATTCCCATAAGGGGACAGTTACCGCTGAACATCACCCAGGAACTGGCGGAGAGTTAGACACAGCAGGTTCCATTCATCTCATTTGGGATAAGGCGCGTAGCTTTGTTTCCTTCTTTTGGTCGAACTAAACTCAAGTTCTAAAGCGCTTACTAAACGGAGTTCTTTAATAAGAACGGATTAGAACCTCAGGGGGCATTATTCCAGAGACCCTAATCTTTTCCTCCTTATTGCAAGGAATTCCGGTCTCGCATCTGTTAACTGCTTCAATAATCAGCCAGTTGTGGTTCAAATCCTCTTTCATCATCCTTTAGCTGCATTTCTTCCGGCGATACGGCCAAATATCACTGCTTTTCCTACAGAGGTCCCTGACATATAGCTAGCGCCATGAAATCCCCCTATTATCTCACCTGCCGCATATAATCCTGGAATTTTTCCCTGGCGAGTTAGCACATTCATATTTTCGTCAACAGCTATACCCCCGTAGGTTGCTGGCAAAAAAGCTTTTGTCTCATAAGCATAGAAGGGCGGTGTATCTATTCTTGCAATCTTACCAACTCCTCCGGCTAATGTAGTTCTCCCAAAGTCCAAATCTTTCCCTGCATCCGCCTGGGTATTGTATCTATCAATGGTTTCCTTTAATGTTTCGGGGGGAACATTTATTTGGGAAGCCAGCTCCTCGATTGTATTGGCTTTTAGCAGCAGATTGATTCTTGCCTGGTCTAGCCCCTTCGATTCTTGTACAAGAGGCATTACACTCGCTTCTACTACTCGCCGTCCCACCTCATATATTTTCTGGTCGAATATCTGATAGCTAATAGCACCTGGCTGTTCGATAGAAGTTGTACCTATGTCCTTGTATGGTCTTGATTCGTCAACGAATCTCTCACCCTTTTTGTTTACAATGATGGCTCCATGATAATAACCATGGAACACTTCTGCTGCTGATGTCCCAGTTCCGTGCATCCCGAAGGATGGTCTAACATATTCCATATCTTTTAGATAGGCTCCTAGCCCTTCTGCCATTCTATGGCCGTCACCAGTATTTCCCCGTCCTGACGCCACCAGCACTTTAACAAATCTCGGGTCGATGCTATTCAATCTCCTGGCGTCGCGTCCGAATCCGCCACAAGCTAGCACGACACCTCTTCTGGCCCTGACCCGGGTGGTTTCTGACGTCTCCTTGGCACTAACTCCTATAACCCTCTTCCCATTATCGGTAACAAGCCCGGTCACCATGGTTTGAAAAACGATTGTTACCCCTTTGTTTTCAGCAGACTGTTTCAAAATCTTGATGAGCTCAAGCGGGTCCAACCTGTGTTCTCGTGAGACACTCATCCCTGCAGCTGTAGCCAGACTGGCCCATTTCACACCCAGCCTCGTCAGCCAGTTATAGGTATCAAGTTGGTTTCTCACAAAAGCCTGAACCAACTTTTCGTCGTTTTTCCATTGACCGACCTCCATCAGGTCTTTGTGGAGCAGCTCATTTGAATCATGAACCCCTTTCTCCTCCTGTAGATCGGTTCCGGCAAAGGCAAGTCCGCCTCCGGATAGAGCAGTAGAGCAGTCCCAGTATTTGGCTTGTTTTTCAAGCACCAGTGTCTGTGCTCCTGCACCCGCTGCCTCTATCGCTGCTGTCAGCCCAGCTGCTCCTGCACCAGCTATTACAACATCCACTTCGGCATCCCACGCCGTAGAATGTTTCTGGGTTTTTCCCTCCATTGTGCTCTTTTTCTCCTTTTAAATAAATACTAAATATTTCTAGAACATTTAATAACACCGATTCTCAGAGTTTTCAGTCAGGCAACTGTAAGATAGCCACGAGCACATCAGACCCACCAAGGACTCGAGTGACATGACCTTTGCCAATTGTATCCTCCATGAGGAAGACACTCCCAGCCCCAAAGCGCCGTAACTCACCATCACCTGCCTGCACTTCAACTTCACCAGAGAGAAAAAATGAAAACTGCCTCTTTGGCGTCGGATGCCAGACACCAAACCAATCAGCAGGGAGAGTGCCAAAGACGAATTGTGAGGCCTGGCTAAATGGTGAAAGGAAAACAGGAGGGGCCGGTGGAGCAAAGTCGACAAGAGCAAGTTTGACTGCTACATCCTCAAAATGCGATACGCCTTCCTTGTCAGCATATATACGAGTGTACTTCATTATATAATACCTCCTATCAATTTATTGTAAGCCCCGCCTAATCAGGTAGCCTAGCATATTAAAATAAACATTACAGGCTATGTCAATAATATCGCAATCCTAATTTAAAGAGTGATATAATTACAGGGGCTTTTACCTCCTTATACTAAGCCTCGTAAACAAGCCGGCACCCAGTAAAGTTATCACCGCCCCAAAGTAAAATGTAGAGTTAATACCGACGAAATCGATTACCGTACCTCCCAATATCGGGCCCATCCTTAAAGGATGGATAAGAAGTAGCTGACTGCTTGGGGACGCTTTCAGGGAGAAATAAAATGGTAATGAC
>JAHJTL010000089.1 GCA_018829775.1 Chloroflexota bacterium
ATCGTAAAAGGCTCCATTCGGCACTGGGCTATCTGCCACCGAATGAATTTGAGGAGCTACTTAACATCGGCTTGGATAAGGAGTTACCCCGCCAGACTCTCCTAACCCTATCTGTCCAATCATAGGGGTGCACTCCACTTCGACTACAAGATCAATTGCACCGTCCATTACTATCAACATTTGTTCACTTTCGTGACGATGAGAAGGAAGTTGGGCGTTCGGTTCCCCGCTTGCCATACTGAGAGTAATCTTTTCAGCAGATATAATGTGAGCTTTAATACCCGGGGCTAACTCTATAGTGGGAACGTCGGCGTAACGAATAACTTGTTTGTCATATTCCTCCTGACTGGCATAAGGTTCTCTCTTTTCCATCACTACACTCCTATTAATTATTTATATTCTTCGCTGAGTCTGATAAGCGTCTCTGTCATGTCTTTCGCTTTCTCTAGTCGTGATCGCGTTCTTTTTAGTCGCGCAGTATCATCCCACCGTCTACGTGTATGCACTGCCCTGTTACATTGCGTGCGTCTTCCGAGGCAAGGAAGGCCGCCATCTTGGCGATGTCCTCCGGTGCCTGCTCACGGCGCAACGGTACCTCCGCCCTGCGTGTCTCCACGTACACATCGTGGGGGTCCCTGTTGGCTAGCTCGGGCCTGTTGCGTATCATCTCCTCGATTTGCTGCTGGGGGGTGGGTGTCCATACCATTGAAGGGCAGATTGCATTTACGTTTATGTTAAACTCGGAGACCTGGTGAACCAGCGCTTTGGTATATCTCAGGAGTGCCGCTTTGCTCACAGGGTAGGCATTGGGGATTCCCAATCCTGATGCATGTGGGGGACGTGAGGCATGCGCTGCAATGGAACCGATGTTGATTATCTTCCCGTACTGCCTCTCCTTCATATGCGGTAAGATAGCCTCACAGCAATATACGGGGCCCAACAAGTTCACGGCGAGGACAAAGTGCCAGTCCTCGTCCGTATCCGTGCCGTCTTCCATGGTTATACGCCCAGGGGCATAGACCACCGAGGCGTTGTTGACCAGGATATCTATGTGACCGAAGGCATCCAGCGCCTTGCTGACAGCGGCTACCACCGAGTCACGCTTGGCAACGTCCACCTGTACCACCAAGGCCTTATGCCCCAGTCTCTCTATATCCTTAGCTACTTTAAGCGCCCCTTCTGTTGCTACATCTGCCAGAACTATATCGGCCCCCTGCTCTGCCATGACCAGACAGATACTACGTCCTATCCCTCGGCTTGCCCCAGTTACAAAGGCTACCCTGCCTTTAAGGTTTCCAAGCATAATCATCTCCTTTATTCGTTAAGATAAGAGGGATAATAAATTATCCCCATCTTGATGTCAACAGGCTACTATATTGTATTTCTATCCCGGCCAATTGGACAATACCCTACATTATCTAATTTCGCATTCAGTGACTCTGACCTGTCCCCACAAAGGATACCACTTCTAATAAGATAGTCCATAATTTACTTAGCTTTCATCTCGTGATGCCTCTATCTTGGCCTCTTCCCCGTAAAGGTTGAAAATGATAAAAAAATGATTAGTAGTTTAGTCCTATATTGAAACTTGTGAATAACAGCAATATTGAAGCTAACTGAATCCAATTGGGTTAATCATGGTTCATAGCATGGTAGTACTTTAGTCATACATTGAAGCTAGTTGAAAAATAATAATGTTGAAATATGCTGAAAAATGGAAGTATAGAGGGATTGTAGAAGTTGACAAGAATAATATCTCCTCCATATTGTCCATATATTGTTTTGACACTTGGATAGGATGGCTCTGGTATTATAAATTCGTGTTTAAAACGGTAGAGGTCATCCAATGAGGGTGAACCAGCGGCGTTCAGATGTTGAAATAATTGCCGAGATGCTGAGAATAGGTCTGAATAGCGCCCCAAAAACAAAGATCATGTACAGCGCCAATATGAGCTATAGTCAGATGAGGAAATACTTACATTTCTTAACAAGTCAAGGTTACTTTGACAGTGTTAGAGCAGATAATCTATCAGTAACTTATCAGGCGACTGAGAGAGGTTTGAATTTACTTAAGAGTATTGACGGCTTTATTGAGATACTCGGGTTAAATGATGATTAGGTTGAGGTGAGTTATCTAAATCATCCTGCCCTCTCAGCAACAACACTACCCACTTAATTGAACCAACCACACCCTGTTGTCCAGGTGCTAAGGTTGTAATTACTTAAAAATTCTGTGGCAGTTTAGCCACTAATCAAACTCAAAAGGGGGCCGGTTCCCATTGAGTAGCAATAGTATTGACCTCAGCTATGAAAGGAATATAATTAGCTTACCTGATGCAAAAACCTCTAAAATAGAATGGGATACTAGGAACGTGGTGATGAAAAGGGGGGCAGTTGCCGTTAATCATAAGACGGTTGCTAGCACCCTTTTCAGTACCTTCACCGGATAGGTCTGGATTAGACACCGGGTTGAATAACAATGGGATAAGGCCAGGAACACAATAATCTAAGAAGGAGTATCCAATATGAGCGAATTCACCAAAATACTGAAGGTTTCCCCTCTCGGTGACGGGAAAAATTGGATTCTTTTAGAAGAGTTCAAGTATTACGATGACAAGGTAAAAGGTAATGCTAACGAGTACTATTGGATTAAGGTTGAGCCTAAATTCATGACCGATTTCGCTAGTGTGCCTCCAATCTTTCGTTCACTTGTATCAAAATGGGGGAAGCACGGAAACGCAACAGTACTTCACGATTATTTGTACTGGACGCAGCAATGTACAAGGAAGGAAGCAGACAAGATATTCAAAGCAGCTATGGAGGTGTTTGGTGTACATCCTTTGAGGAAAACGCTTATCTACTTGGCAGTAAACTGGTTCGGTTGCTTCGCATGGAAAGGCAATATAAAACTAAGAGAGAGGGGGTTTAATAGGGTAGCTGCCAGGTTGCCTGATAAGGCTACTGATACGCCGGATTCACTTCAAGCTTAAATAGCATCACTTAGTACAACTCTGTAAGTGCATAATTATAGTTACATATGGAAGCATGGCACAATATCAAAGCTTCGTTCGCTTTCGTTGAGAGTGATAATTCATATAAAAATATTTTCACTTCCCTTACCTATAAGCTTTGCACTAAGCATTAAGCGTTTACGCGGACGTTTTTAAAGATACCTTCCTCTCAATTGCCCTAACCACATTCCGCAGGCCCGGGGGTTTATTACCAATTTTAATATTGACAACTGTAAGAAGCAGACCTATGATAATTGAAATTAAATATCACAATTAAGCTGAGGAATTCTAGACATGAAAATTGATGTTTATGAGAGTCTGGCGAAAGCCCTAGACCACCTACCCGGAGGCTTTCCGCCAACCAAATCGCGTGTTGAACTGCAAGTCCTCAGGAAGATATTCTCACCGGAGGAGGCCCAACTGGCCGGTTACCTGACTGGCACCGGTGAAGCAGTCGATGTCATAGCAGCAAAAGCCGGCCTACCGGTGGAAGAAATCGAAGAAAGACTCAATGCCATGCGTATTAAAGGCATTATATGGGGCTTTGAGAAGGATGGGATATGGAAATTCCGGTTAGCACCGTTTATCGTGGGGATTTATGAATCACAATGGGAAGTTATGGACCATGAATTCAGTCACCTTGTTGAACAATACTGGAACGAGGGCGGTATGGAGGGAATAATGCGTTATGAGCCAGCATTACATCGCGTTGTTCCCGCACAGCGGGCTATAAAAAGGGAAATAGTATTGCCCTACGATGATGTAAAGCAACTGATATTGCAGGCCAAGTCATTCGAATTGCGTGACTGCATTTGCCGAAAACAGCTGGACTTAGTAGGAAACCGCCAATGTGAATTTCCAGTAAGAGCCTGCCTGAACTTTTCCGTGAAAGAAAAACCCATGGGGCCACATGATATCACTCAGGAAGAGGCTCTCCGGCTGCTTGACGAGGTGGAAGAAATAGGTCTGGTTCACACTGTTAGCAATGTGGCTGCAGGTGTCCACTACGTATGCAACTGTTGTGGGTGCTGCTGCGCTATTTTAAGGGGGATAACACAGTTCGGCATTGAAAATTCCGTTGCCAAAGCGAATTATTATGCGGTGGTTGAAGCCGAAGAGTGCAATGGTTGTGGCATATGCGTGGAGCGATGTCAGGTAGGTGCCTGCTCAATAGAGGGCGATGTTCTGGTGGTTGACCTGATAAGGTGTATCGGCTGTGGTCTCTGTGTTACCGGTTGTCCAAGCGAAGCGGTGAGGCTCGAGTTAAAGCCTTATGCAGAGATAATAACGCCTCCCGAGGACTACAATACCTGGGAACAAGAACGGCTTCGCAACCGCGACCTGTTAGAATAATGAAATGTTTTACGCTTTCCTGGCGAACTTCTGGATAACCCTCGCTCCACGGTCAATTTTACCGAATGATTTGGCAACCTCACCAACATAGAGGTCTGCCCGTGAATCGACACATATGACATGCGGTCCAACAAGCAAGGGCTCGTCCAGGCTATGAGATTCATTTCCCCAGCGCGCTAACAATTTACCATCTATAGTGAATATGCTTATTCGCCGGCATAGCTCCGATATATAGACCGTCTCATCCTTATCCATATAGACATGGGTAGGCCTCAAGAGGTCCGTCCACTGGTCAAGGAATTTACCTTCGGAATCAAATATCTGGACCCGATGGTTTTCCCTGTCCGCAATCCATACCCGGTCCGCTCTGTCAATCCAGATGTTGTGCGGTAACCTGAATTGACTCTTTCCCGGCCCGGGTTCGCCCCATGATAGCAACAATTTCCCATCGGCGCTGAATTTGTGTACCCGTGCGTTGCCGTAACCGTCTGACACGAAGATGTCGCCAGTCGAGGAAATAGCAACTCCCGTGGGCATATTGAACGGCTCTGCCGCCCGCTTAATCGAAGATATCCGCTCGAATATATCCAAACCCCAGCGATGCCCGGTATCGGAGGGCTTATCCATATTCCCAATGGTCATAAGCAAACCGCCCTCTTTGCTGAATTTGTACACGACGTGGCTGTAATCGTCAGTCAAATATATGTGGCCATCAGCCGTCATACAACTGCCATGAGGGCGCTTGAACAGGCTCTCACCCCAGGAGGATACCTCGTTTCCATCCCTGTCGAACACAATCATCGGGCGCTTGCTTCGATTGAAAACGTATATCCTGTCCTCTGAATCGATAGATATCCCACATACGTCAACGAATGACTCCCCTTCGGGAAGCTTCGCCCATGGTTCTACCAGTTCATATCTGTGTTTACCGCTACCGTATTCCATCTCCTTGTCTCCTTTCCTGACCTTAAACCGACTGCAAGAGCGGGTGATGGGATTCGAACCCACGACTCTTTGCTTGGGAAGCAAATACTCTGCCACTGAGTTACACCCGCCTAGCAAATCATTTTAACCCAAAAGCAAAAGAGCTGTAAAGTTATCTACTGTCCGGTGTGATTTCCCTCACAGCAGGTAATTTATTATAATAGTGGCAACGCAAATAAAAACAACCATCTCAACTGAAGGAGGAGAATCCGGTGAAAATCAAGAAAGTTGAAGCCATGGTCCTGACCTGTCGACTGGACAAGCCAATTATGGACGCCACGTATACCCTACCCCACCGCAGCGCCGTGCTGGTCAAAATCGATACGGATGAAGGGATATCAGGAATCGGTGAAGCCGCTTACTTCGGCGGTCCACCGATGATTACCAAAATGATAATCGAAAAGGAGCTCGCCGATTATCTTGTCGGAGAGGACCCGATGAACATCGAGCGACTCTGGGAGACGATGTACCAGCGGTCGATAAAACACGGACGCAAGGGTGCCATCATCGCCAGCATGAGCGGCATTGACATCGCGCTCTGGGACATCAAAGCCAGGGCGGTCGGGATGCCACTGTACAGGCTCCTCGGTGGCTGCTACGAGCAGATTCGAGCCTATGCCAGCGCCGGTTTCTATGCCGAGGGGAAAGGCCTGAAGGAACTGGCCGATGAAATGGCCTCATATGTGAAGGAAGGGTTCACCGCGGTCAAGATGAAAATCGGGCGCGTCAGCCAGGCCGAAGACATGGCGAGAATAAAAGCAGTCAGGGAAGCTATCGGCCCGGGCATCGACCTGCTCGTCGACGGGAATAATGTCTATACCGCCTACGAGGCGATAAAGATGGCCCGAAAGATGGAAGAATATGATATTTTCTGGTTTGAGGAACCGGTCCCGGCGGAAGACCTTGAGGGAAGTGCCAAGGTAGCTGTGGCCATCGATATGCCGATAGCCGCCGGTGAAAACGAGTTCACCCGCTACGGATTCCGCGACCTCATCATCAACCAGGCGCTCGATATCGCCCAGCCCGACACCACCTGGTGCGGCGGCATCACCGAGGCCAAAAAAATCGCCGCCATGGCCAGTGCCTGGAATATCATCTGTGTGCCCCATTCCTTTTCTTCCGCAATCGCGCTCGTTTCCAACCTGCATTTTAGCGCCTCGATACCGAACGGCCGGCTACAGGAATTCGACCGAAATTACAATCCGCTGCGTGAAGAGCTGCTGACCGAACCCATCAGAATCAATAAAGAAGGTTACATTGACCTCCTGGACAAGCCGGGCCTGGGGGTAGAACTGAGCGAGTCAGCGGTGAAAAAATACCGGGTGGACTGAAAGGGCTAGCTCCATTCACCGGCATTGGACTTCGGCCATACCCTCGCCAGTTCGCGGGCTAAAAGCTGATGTTCGGGCGCTTTCAGACCCGGGTCTACCTGGGAAAGTCTGATGGCTTCGTTGCGGGCCAGTTCCAGAATCTTGACGTCGGAGAGCTTGGCCATACGAAGGTCGGGTAGACCACTCTGACGCGTGCCAAAGAACTCGCCTGGACCGCGCATTTTCAGGTCTTCTTCTGCCAGGACAAAGCCATCCTGAACATTCTCGATAACGTCCAGACGTTCCCTGCCCACCTCGGACGGGTTCTCGGCGAGCAGTATGCAGTAGCTCTGTTCCTCCCCCCGCCCGACGCGGCCACGGAACTGGTGCAGCTGGGAAAGGCCAAAACGGTCGGCGCTCTCAATGAGCATCACCGTGGCGTTAGGGATGTCAATGCCGACCTCCACCACCGGGGTCGAGACCAGGATGTCCAGCTTCCGGGCGCGGAAGCGCTGCATGACTCCGTCCTTTTCCTCACCTGGCAGTCGACCGTGCAGCAGGCCGAGCCGCAGGTCGGGAAAGACCTCACGCGACAGTCTCTCGTATTCCACCACCGCTGCCTGAGCAGCAATTGCCTCCGATTCTTCAATGAGCGGACAGACGATGAATGCCTGATGGCCGGCGGACACCTGTTTGCGGATGAAGTTGTGGGCGCTTTCCCGCTGCTGCGGTCTGAGCCACTTGGTCTTCACGGCCTGCCTTCCCGGCGGCAGCTCATCGATGACGGAAAGGTCAAGGTCGCCGTACAGGGTCAGCGCCAGTGTGCGTGGGATGGGCGTGGCCGTCATAACGAGCATGTGAGGTCGGAACCCCTTCTGCCGCAGCGCCGAGCGCTGGGTCACGCCAAAGCGGTGCTGCTCATCGACCACCGCCAGCCCCATTTGTTTAAACTCAACACCTTTCTGAATGAGGGCGTGCGTGCCGATGGCGATGTCGATGTCTCCATCCATAATGCGCTGCTGGAGCTCCTGCTTCTGAGACTGGGGGATATCACCGATGAGCAGCGCTACCGTGATGGGGCGAGATAGCAAGCCGGAAAATCGTTTCAGATAGGGCGCTTCTTCTTGCTGATTCCCAACACCGGAGAGAAGCTGGCAGAGCGTGGCAAAATGCTGTTCGGCCAGAATCTCGGTCGGGGCCATGAAAGCGCCCTGATAGCCGTTGGCGACCGCCATCAGGAGCGCCGCGGTGGCCACCACCGTTTTACCGCTCCCCACCTCCCCCTGCAGCAAGCGGGACATCGGCTGCGGTCTCTGCATATCACCCAGCATCTCCTTCAGCACCCGCTGCTGCGCCGTCGTGAGCCTGAAGGGCAGCGATTCGATGAAATTGTCTAAAAGTGCCGTGTCAATGGTAAAGGCGCTGCCCGGCTGGGCCTCCTGCCAGTCGTGTTTGCGGTTCATTACGCCAAGCTGCAGGATAAAAAGCTCATCAAATGCCAGACGCACTCTTGCCCTGTTTTTTACCATTTCGTCTTCGGGATAGTGTGCCTGACTGATTGCCTGCGGCAGTTCCAGCAGGTCGCAGCGCTCTCTCAATCCCACCGGCAGGAAATCCTCCACCTGCCACGCCCACTGGTCGACCACCTCTTTCATCAGTTTTCTCACCTGGCGTGGGTACAGCCCCTGTGTCAGTGAATAAACAGGGACCAGCCGACCGGTGTGGATTAAGTCCTTATCTTCGGCAAATTCCCACTCCGGAGACTCAAAGACAGGGCGCCCTTTGAACAGGCTGACCCGACCGCTCAGGACGATGCGAGCATTGGTCGGCAGCCTTTTGGCCAGATAGGGCTGATTGAACCACACGACCCGCACATTTCCCGTCTCATCGCCGACAATCGCCTCCGCTCCCTGTCGATAACCCAGACGGGTGACCTGTGCCTGCCACACATTGGCCATTATGGTCTGCTCATCGCCCTCAGTTAATTGCGAGATGTGCTTTATCTGGCTGTAGTCAAGATGGCGGTGGGGGAAGAAATAGAGCAGGTCGCGCACCGTCTTCACTCCCAGCTTGCCGAACTTGGTTGCCAGGCTGGTGCTGATGCCTCTGACTGTGGTTATCGGCGAATCCAGGCCAGACCCGCTGACCGGCGCCACCGCTTTAACTGTCTTTGCTCGCTTTGCTTTAGAGGAAGGCGGTGCTTTTCTTTTCGGTTCAGCCTCAGCAGGAGCGCCTCCTTCTATTTCGGCAACCAGAAGGAAGACGCTGTCCACCCACTCCCGGCGCTGTGAAATGGATAGAGAAGCGTAATCCGCCTTGGCTACGAGTTTCTGGAAACGGCGCAAGAGGCTTCGGTCCGGGATGGCTTCCGCGACCTGGCCCGCCCAGTTCTGGAGAAACCGGTTAAGGCCACCAATGACCGCGGTATTGTCGTACCCCTTCTTTTGCTCCAGCTCCAGAATTTTGTGCAGAGGTTCAAAACTGGCCGCCACCTTATCCTCGCCTTCCGGTGTTATTTATCTCCCATCAACGCCACCAGAAGCAGGCCGGGACCGGTATGTGCGCCGATCACCGGGGTGGTCTTGGTCCGGTAAATGCGCTCTCTGGGGAATAAATTGCCCAGCCTGTCGGTCAGTAAATCAGCATCCTCAGGGCAGGCAGCTTCCTCCACCGCCATCTCTTCAATTCTTTTGTAATCGGCGGCAAACTGGTACAGATGGTCCATTGCCTTGGCCCTGGAACGTGCCCTCCCCGCCGGCTCCACCACGCCGTCTTTCATGGTGATGAGGGGATGTATCCTGAGCGCCGCCCCCAGCAGCGCCTGGGCAGCACCGATGCGTCCGCCCCTTCTCAGGTACTCCAGCGTGTCAAAGGCAGCCCGCATATCAACGCGAGGGATATTGCTGCGCACCATTGCTATGAGTTCGTCCAGTTTAGCCCCGGCCTGTGCCGCTCTGGCGGCAGCCATAACCAGAAATCCCTGTGCCATGACCGCATGTTCGGAATCGATTACCTCAACGCGGCAAGGCTGCTTCATCAGACCGATGCTCTGCACCGCCACCTCGTGGGTGGCGCTGAGCTTGGAGGAAAGCATGATAGCCAGAATCTCGTCCGTTTCTTCGGCCAGTTTATCATAGGCATCGGCAAAGGTTACTGGCGAAGGCACGGATGTTACCGGGAAGATTTTACTGCGCGTAAGCTCCTGATAGAACTGCTCGGTGGTCAGGTCAATGCCGTCACGAAATACCTTATCACCGAAGCGGACATTGAGCGGGATGACGGTAATTCCCAGTTCATCGACTACCTGAGGCGGCAGGTCAGCGACACTATCGGTCACAACCTTTACCGGCATTATTGCCTATTCTGCCTCCAAAACAGTTAGCGCTAGGGCATTTGGACCGGCATGTGTCCCCAGTACCGGGCTGACTATTGACCGATAGATGCGCTCTTTAGGAACAATGGAGCTGAGGCGCTCAACCAGCCCATCCGCTTCATCGGGTGTGGTGGCATGTTCGACTGCCAGTGCCGCAATCTTGGAGAAGCCGGGCACAAAATTGTATAGATAATCCATACCCGCTGCGGGAGACCTTACCCTGGTCAAGGGGGCCATCTCGCCATCTTTTATGGTAAGTATCGGCTTTATGGATAACATTGCGCCCATCAACCCCTGTGCCTTACCGATACGTCCCCCCTTGGCCAGATATTTGAGAGTGTCAAAATATATAATAAGATGCGACCGGGGCATGGCTTTGCGCACCAGGTCAGCCAGCTCGTCAAGTTTCGCCCCCGCCTTGGCCGCTTTCGCCGCTTCAATAACTATCAACCCAAAACCCATGGCCACCGTTAGTGAGTCAATGACTTCAATTCGGCACTTCTCCTCTATCATATCCTTGGCCTGCAGTGCCGACTGATAGGTACCGCTGAGCTTGCTGGATACTACAATAACCAGAATTTCATCGGTTTCCTTGGCCAGTTTCTTATACACATCAACAAAATCGCCTGGTGGAGGCTGCGTGGTCGTGGGAAAGGTATCACCATGAACCAGTTTGTGGTAAAACTCATCGGTAGTCATTTCCACTCTATCCCGGAAGACCTCCTCGCCAAAACGCACATAGAGTGGCACTACGGTAACTCCCAACTCCCGGGCTAAGTCATCGGTAATATCAGATAGGCTATCGGTAACGATTTTAACTGCCATATTAAAGGACAACCTCCTTACTCAATAGATATAATATAGTTATAGTGCGGCTGCCCGCCTCTAACCACCTCGATCTGCAGCTGCGGATACTGGTTGCGAATATCGCTCGCCACCTGCTCCGCTTCAGCCGACTTGGTATCAGCTCCGTAGTAAACGGTGATTACTTCAATTTTACTCAGTTCCAGCTTGGACAGCATTTTATTGAGCACCTCAAGGGCGCTTTCCCCCACCGCAAGCAGGTCACCGTCCAGAAAGCCAATCGGCTGTTTCCTTCTGATTTTCAAATCACCCAGCTTGGCCGAGCGCACGGCGCGGCATATCTCGACTGTTTTCACCGTCGCCAGGGCTCTGGTCATTATCTGGATATTTGATTCCAGGTCCGCTTCATAGTCAAAGGCCAGCAGTGCCGCCACTCCCTGCGGGATAGTCTTCGAAGGCACTACCTCAATTTTCTTTTCCGTGAGCGACTGCACCCGGTTGGCGGTGGCCACGATGTTTTTATTATTGGGCAGAATTATCGCCTTGTCGGAGGCGGTTTGCTCAACCGCCTGAAGCAAATCTTTGGTGCTGGGATTCATCGTCTGCCCGCCGGGAACGATGGCCGTTACCCCGAGGCTGGTGAAAACGTCAGCCAGCCCTTCTCCCGCGACAACCGCCACAATGGCCGTGTCCACCGCTGGACCCTTGTCTTTGCGCATTTCCAGAAAGTCATGATGCTGCTCGTCCATATTCCGTATCGATACCTGATGCAGGGTACCAAGGCTGCCGGCGTATGATACAACATCACCCGGCTCAAGGGTGTGAATATGAATCCGAGCTGCGGTATCATCACCGACCACAATGAGCGATTCGCCTTTCTTTTCCAGCTTCTTCCGTATCTTGTCCGAGGCCAGCTTTTCACCCTTGAGGAGAAATTCGGTGCAGTATCCATAGGGTATCTCGTCGGCGGCAATCATCTGCGGCAGTTTGGTGGCGTGCATATCGGTGACGATAATCTGCGGCTTGCGGAACCGCATCTGCTCCATCTCCCCTCTGAGGTAGTGCAGGGCACCATCGAGAATGGTATGCAGTCCCTGTCCGCCGGCATCAACCACGCCGGCCTCACGCAGCACATTGAGGAGGTTAGGTGTGTTGGCCACCGACTCGCCGGCGGCGTTGACCGCCGTTTCCATGACTGCCACTATATCTCTGCCATTACCGGCCGCTTCTGCCTGCACCGCTGCGGCCACATCCTTTATCACGGTCAGCATCGTCCCTTCCACCGGGTTGCTGAGCCCCTTGTACGCCATTACCGACGATTCCTGCAAAGCATCGGCCAGGTCAGTTGCGTTAAAAGATTCTTTCTCCGTCAGTTTCTGTGCCAGCCCGCGTAGAATCTGGGAGAGAATAACACCGCTGTTACCCCGCGCCCCCATCAACGCCCCGTGTGCCATGGCATGAGCCACTGCCGAAGCGCTGTGGTCAGGGGCCCGGTAGGCCTCCTCAATGGTGGCGCGCATGGTAAGCAGCATATTGGTTCCGGTATCACCATCAGGCACCGGGAACACGTTCAATGCGTCGATATCGGCAGAACTTTTCTCCAACCAACCGGTAGCCGCGGCGAACATTTCCCGTAATTCCTGGCCACCGATGGAGCTTACTTTCTTCATTTTTGCCACCCTTGTCAAGCTCAGCCTGACTGTGCTACCATGTAGTAGGTCTTATATTACAATAAGTTTGTCAAACAGTCAAAGGAGCAATTAGATTGAAGTGCGATATATGCGGTAAATCACCCCAGTTCGGCCATAATGTGAGTCACTCCAAACGGCATACCAACCGCCGCTTTGTACCTAACATTCACCCGGCCACGGTTACGATAAACGGTCAGCTCAAGCGCCTCAACCTGTGTACCAGATGCCTGCGCACCCAGCATAAAGTGATGAAAGCGGCCTAGTTTCTTAACCTCCCGCTAGTTACTTGAGAGACGCTTATCGAAACTGAAGTTCTGTTCTAAAAAGTCGGTTATTCTCAGATAAACGTCCGGATACTGCCAGCGATAGTCATGCCCGGGCGCCCGCATGAAATAGAAAATGCGACCGGGGTCTTCCTCCGCCGACGATATACCTACAAGCGCTTTCCCGCTGGCGAGGAGCATGGCCGGGATATCGCCCCGACTGAATGAATCGACCACCATGCCATTGCTCTCCAGAGCCAGTGTCCGCTCCAGTGTGGCACGTTTGTGCCAGAATGGCGTCCCGGTCTGAATACTGTAAACCCTGGGATTGTCATGCAACATGTCCATCACCGCATCCGAAATAATAACGCCGTTGCTTTCCCCAGCAACGATAATTCTAATATCTGGTATATTTCTGGTGAGGAACTCCACCCTGCTGGCCAGATTTCTTGCCTTGGACGGGTAGACGGACACCACCTCCACGAACTCTTTAATTAATCCCCGCGTGCTTTCAGCGGTCCGATGGTAATCAAGTATCAGCGAGGAATATCCCAGATTATCCAGCTCCGCTTCAATACCATGGCAGATTTCATTCCATCCCGGTGAACTTTCCAGTATATCGGTCCCCCAGCCTCCCGAATTGAAGATAACGACGAAATCTTTGTCTTTAGCCTCGATATAGGCGGTTAGCAACTGGTCGGCGAATTCAGTGTACTTGTCGTGGTAATCGCCATACAGCTCCAACCCCATTGTCGTAGCATCTTCCGCAACCGATTCCGGCACTGCTGAGATATCGGTTATTTTTACCGGCTTCTCTTTCCCAACGACCAGGTCGGTAAAACCGATATCAACATAGGAAAAAGCAATCAGGAACAGGCCAAGCAGCAGCACTGTGGACAGGGCTACAAAGATGCCGAGTTTGCGGAGGTTCACCTTCATTTTCACTATTATCGCATATTTTTTCTTTTTCGGGAATACCTCATTATACCGCCGCCAGAACCTTATCCAGGATATTTATCGCCTCATCAACCTCGCCATTGCCAATGATGAGAGGCGGCATAAAACGCAGGGCGTTGGGCTTCACCCGGTTGACCAGGAGACCGTTTTCCAGACAGGAATTTAACACATCGGCGGCGATTTCATGGTCGAACTCTATCGCCAGGAGCAACCCGCGTCCCCGCACATCGGTGATGAAACTGTATTTGTTCTTCAGTTCCTCCAGCCGACCCGTGAAATACCGGCCGACTTTTCTGACATTATCCACAACGTTGTTATCAATGATGTATTTCAATGTCGCATAGGCTGCGGCACAGACTAGCGGATTCCCACCATAGGTCGAGCCGTGTTCGCCGGGGGCAAACACGTTAGCGCTGTCCTTGACCATAATCGTCCCGATGGGCACACCACTTCCCAGCCCTTTGGCCAGGGTCATGATATCAGGTTCCACGCCATACTGCTCGTAGGCAAAGAGAGTTCCGAGCCGGCCAACGCCGGTCTGAATCTCATCAAGGATAAGGAGAATCCCCTTCTGTTCACACCATTCCTTTACCTCTTTCAGGTAATCATCGTCGGGCAGGTTAACCCCACCCTCACCCTGCAATGGCTCCAGAATGACGGCGCAGGTCTTATCGGTAGTTGCCGACTTGATGGCGGCAACGCTATTGTACTCCACATTTACGAAACCGATAGGCAGGGGGAGATATGGCTCCTGGTGTTTTACCTGTCCAGATGCTGCCACCATGCCCAGAGTGCGACCGTGGAATGAGCCGATGGCGCTGATAACTTCATATGCCCCTTTCAGATGGTGCTTGCCATAGCGCCGTGCCAGCTTAACCGCCCCCTCGTTCGCCTCTGCACCGCTGTTACTGATAAAGACCTTGTCCAGGCAACTGTGTTGCACCAGAATCTCGGCCAGTTGAAGCTGAGGTATGGTATAAAACTGGTTTGAAACCTGAATGAGAGTGTGCGCCTGCTCCGCCAGCGCCTCGGCAACCACGGGATGACAGTGACCCAGGCTATTAACCGCCCACCCGGCGACAAAATCGAGATATTCGCGCCCGTTATCATCCCATACCCTTGCCCCCTCGCCTTTAACCAGCGTCACCGGCACGCGGTTGACGGTATGCATGAAATACTTGCTTTCCAGTTCCTGCCATTTGCTCATTTTCATCTCCTCAGGTTTCTCTAACGGACTCGGATTTCCCTATTTAAGCATTAGAGGGTTTCTGTCTACCTCACCCCCTTTATCCCCCTCTCCTTCAA
>JAHJTL010000090.1 GCA_018829775.1 Chloroflexota bacterium
CCCGGTAATGGTGGAGACGGGTCGAGAAATCATCGCCGGGCAGTACAGTGGAATCTCCGGATTCAGCCATATTATGGGTAAAATGGAAGTACGGTTCAGCAGCCGTGAAGAAGCCTCTGAGATTCTAGAGCTGGTCCGCTATGCCAACGTGGAATCCCAGAAACCCCTTGTTGAGGACGAGCTTCTTTTTATCGCTAAATATCCCAAGATAGCCAAAAAGCTGCTGACACTGACGCCGCTGGCGTAATACAGATGGTTATTAATCATCGGGGCTGCCATCAAAAGCAGCCCTCCTCATTTACGAACCACGCGGGAGGTGGCCGGAAATAAAAAACCAAAGAGCGACCATCCTGGGTGAAGCCATATTCGGAAAGTTAATGCCTGTCGCGCTACTCTGCAATAATAATCTTTGACATTAAATCATAAAACGGTTGACGTGAAGCAGGCGATTACCTAATAATTATGTCTGGAAAAGCCTTGAAGGGGGGGTGGAAAATGGCGACCAAAGAACTGGTAAAGCTGGAAAATGTTTGGGTTCACCATGACAGTGTTCCGGTGCTGGAAGCGATAAACCTTTCCATAGAATCGAATGATTTTCTCGGCATCATCGGTCCCAATGGCGGCGGCAAAACCACCTTGCTCAAGGTTATCATTGGGCTGATAAAACCGAGCCGGGGCAGGGTCACCGTACTGGGCATGTCGCCGGAGCGGGGAAGGAAATACATCGGCTACATCTCGCAGGTCAACCTCTTCGACCACGATTTCCCCATCAGTGTTTTTGAAGTGGTCTTAATGGGCCGCTATAACAAATCCGGCCTCTTTCAACGTTACAGTGAAGAAGATAGAAAGGCGGCCATTGCCGCCCTGAAGACCGTGGAGATGCTTGATTATAAAGACCGGCAGGTCGGCAAGTTATCCGGTGGAGAGCAGCAGCGCGTCTTCATCGCCCGGGCGCTGGCGACCAGTCCAGAGTTGCTGCTGCTGGATGAGCCAACCGCCAGCATTGACACGAATATGCAGGCCGAGTTCTACGAACTGCTGGATAAATTAAAGGAAAGTATGGCCATCGTCCTGGTCTCCCATGATATCAGCGCTGTTTCTATTTATGTAAGCGAGATCGCCTGCCTCAACCGTCAGCTGTTCTACCACGGCTCCAAAGAGGTATCAGCCGAGGAGCTGGAGAAGGCATACCACTGCCCTATCCAGCTAATCGCCCATGGCACCGTACCCCACCGGGTACTGAGGGAACATTAAGCAATGCTCGAAGTACTTCAGTATCAGTTCATGCAGAATGCCCTGCTGGCCGGCTTGCTGGCCGCCATCGCCTGCGGCATTGTTGGCGTCTATGTGGTGGTCAAGAGGGTCGTTTTCATCAGCGGTGGCATTGCCCATGCCTCTTTCGGTGGCATCGGACTGGGATATCTGCTGGGCATCAATCCGGTTCTGGGAGCCATGGTCTTTACCGTTGCCTCGTCGCTTGGCATCGGCTTGGTAACCAGACGGACCAGACTGCCCGAGGACACCGCCATCGGTATCCTGTGGGCGATGGGGATGGCACTGGGCATAATCTTCATCGGTCTGGCGCCGGGGTACGCTCCTGACCTTTTCAGCTACCTCTTCGGCAACATCCTGACGGTGCCATTCTTCGATTTAATGCTGATGCTCATCCTGGATGTGGTGATAATTGTACTTGTCTCTCTTCTCTATAAAGAATTCCTGTATGTTTCCTTTGATGAAGAGTTCAGCACCGTATCGGGAGTACCCACCGAAAGCCTGTATCTTCTCTTGCTCTGCCTGATAGCCCTGACCGTGGTGGTCCTGATAAGAGTGGTCGGCATCATCCTGGTCATTGCCCTGCTCACCATTCCGGCGGCACTGGCCCGTCAGTTTACCCACAGCCTGAAAAAAATGATGCTGCTGGCCATTTCGGCCGGTGTGGTATTTATTTTTAGCGGGTTGTGGATTTCCTACGTGCTTAATCTGGCCTCCGGCGCCACCATTATTCTGGTCAGCAGCACGGTGTTGTTTATATCGTTCGGGATAAATAAACTGCGCCACAGGAACCCGAGGTACGACCGTGATGCCAGCACGGTCTGAGCCGCCGGGCCATTGCCCCTTCAGGATAGATAACCTATAATTGGAGTCGTGACGAACCTTTCAGTACAGCTGGCGCCGAAAAACAAAACGGGTTTACATCTGGCCAATCCGGTCATGACCGCATCCGGGACTTTTGGCTACGGCACCGAGTACAGCCACCTGTTTGACATCCAGCGGCTCGGCGCCATAGTCTGCAAGGGAACCACGCTGAAACCCAGGGACGGCAATCCCCAGCCCCGCCTTGTGGAAACCCCCTCCGGCATGCTCAATTCCATCGGTCTGCAGAACATGGGGGTGAAAGCCCTGATAAGAGAAAAGGCACCGCTCTGGGCAGAATGGCAGGTTCCGGTAATCGTCAATATCGCCGGGGAGACGGTTGAGGAATACGCGGCGCTGGCTAAAGAACTGGATGGTGTCCCCGGAATCAGTGCTCTTGAGGTCAATATCAGCTGCCCCAACATCAGTGCCGGCGGGGCTGAATTTGGCGCGCACTCCGAATCAGCCGCCAGAGTAACTGCCTCGGTCAGGGCAAACACCTATCTTCCCATGCTGGTAAAGTTAACTCCGAACACCGGGGAAATCGCCAGGGTAGCTGTTGCAGTCGCCGAAGCCGGTGCCGATGCCATTTCCCTGATAAATACGGTACGGGGCATGGCGATTGATGTTTACACGCGACAGCCATTGCTCGGCAATCGTACCGGCGGGCTCTCCGGCCCGGCGATAAAGCCGGTCGCGCTGGCCATGGTGTATGAGGTGGCTGGCGCGGTGAATATACCCGTCGTCGGATGCGGCGGGATTACTTCCGGTACAGATGCCGTTGAGTTCATCATGGCCGGTGCCAGCGCTGTACAGGTGGGCTCCGCCAACTTTATAAATCCCCGCGCCCCGCTTGATGTCCTCGAGGGTATCGAACAGTTCATGGCCAGAGAGGGAATTAAAGACATCAGTGAGCTCGTTGGCGCCGCCCGACGCTGACGCTATGCCCTCTTCTTCAGCTCCAGGCCGACCTTATGCGATTCCGCGATTTGGTCGCCAAAGGCAAAATATCTCCTGAAGTCTATGTCAAAGATTATGGGCCTTATTTTTTTCACATCAGGCATACCCTTGGTAAGACAATCTTCGGACGCATAGGCCCCTTCCACCTGACCGATGATTAAAGCATGGCTGCCCAGGTTCAGGATATGAACTACCCGGCACTCCAGATTGACCGGACACTGTTCAATCAACGGCGCCGTCTCCAGGTGCCCGTAAAACACTTTGAACTGGCAGACCTTCACTTTGTCCACATCGGCACCGGAGGTGATGCCGCAGAAGTCGGCTTCCTTCACCAGGTCAACAGAAGGGGTGTTTACGGAGAATGTCTTGTTCTGCCAGACGCCCTTCAGCGTGTAACACTTGTGCCGTATTAGCACGCTTATCATCGGCGGTTCGCCATTGGCCACACCGCCACCACCCACCGCCATGAAATTGGCCCTGCCGTCAACATTAGAGCCGACCAGGACTGTCGGCCGGGGATACCAGTACCTATCTTGTTTCAACTCGACTTTCTTCATTGCTCACTCTCCTGTTCCAACATGATTTTACTCAGAATTATCTGCTCTCTGGCTGACATCTCCTGCTTCTGCTGCGTATTTTCATGGTCATAGCCGAGCAGGTGGAGCACACCGTGAATAATGAGAATGGCCAGTTCTTTCTCTACGGAATGCCGGTGCTCCTGCGCCTGTATCACCGCCTGGGGATAGGAAATAACGACCTCACCGAGATGCCGCATTCCATCAGGTGGTGGCACGAACCGTGCTGATTCACTTTCAGGCTGTTCTCCCGCAGTTGTCATGTAAAAGGCCAGAACATCGGTGGGGCGGTCCTCTCCGCGATAGTCCCGGTTCAGCTCCCGTACTTTCTCCTGGTCGGTTATCACCAGGCCTATCTCGGCATTTCCAGCGGCATCCTGAGCATCCAGAACCTGCGCCACGACGTGCTGAAACCAGTCGGCGTCAGGGCAACCGGTGAATTGTCCTTCAATGATAAGGTTAATCTCCATGACAGCTACGTGCCAACCATATTAGCACAGGCCACAACAGAGCAGCAAACCGCAACAACTTATGATTGAGCAAAGCGAAAATATGTGATATATTAAATATACATAAAATGCGGCGCACGGGAGGGATCGCATAGTGGCCTAGTGCGGGCGCCTGCTAAGCGCTTACCCTGGGAAACCGGGGTCGTGGGTTCAAATCCCACTCCCTCCGCCATTTATGTAAATGACATATACCCCTGAAAAGGGGTATATTACTATTGAGGTAAGTTGCGGGGAGAAATGCCTAACTACCATATCTGGACCATCGGCTGTCAGATGAACAAGGCGGAGTCGGAGCGGCTCGGCAGCCTCTTCGAGCATCGCGGCTATCGGGCAACGGATGTCGCCGAGAGCGCTGATGTCATTGTGCTCAATAGCTGCGTGGTGCGCCAGAATGCGGAAAACCGTGTGGTGAATAAGATAAGAGCGCTGCAGTCCTTTGCCCGGGCTCATCCGGATGTCACGCTGGCCGTTACCGGTTGCCTGGTAAACTCGGATACCACCAGGCTGAAAAATGATTTCCCCCACGTTGAGTACTTTTTCAAGCCGGGCGACTATCCACCCTGGCTCGACCAAGAGAGTGAAAAGGCAATATTACCCCAGCACCCTTTCCCTGCCACTTATGTCCCCATCATCCAGGGATGCAACAACTTCTGCTCCTACTGCATTGTCCCCTATCGTCGCGGTCGCGAGATAAGCCGTCCCATGTCAGAGATTGTCTGCGAGGTCAGGGAGATGGTCAGGCGGGGGGTCAAGGAGGTAACGCTGCTGGGCCAGAATGTGGACTCGTATGGCCACGACCTGCCCGATAAGCCCGACCTGGCCGACTTACTGGAAGAGCTTAATACAATTGATGGACTATTGCGGATACGTTTCCTGACCAACCACCCCAAAGATATGAGCCATAAGCTTATTGACGCCATCGCCAGGCTGGACAAGGTCTGCGAGCAGCTCAGTCTCCCCGTACAGTCAGGCAGCGACGGGATTCTCAAACTGATGAGGCGGGGCTACACCGCAGCGCAATACCGACAGCTGATAAAGAGAATACTGGATACCATCCCTGGCGTAGCGCTGAGCACGGACGTCATCGTTGGCTTTCCATCGGAGACAGAAGCCCAGTTCCAGGAAACGGTGAACCTGCTCGCAGGTGTCAGGTTTGACACCGTCCACGTTGCGGCCTACTCACCGAGGTCGGGAACCGCCGCTTCCCGTGAGCTTGAAGATGATATCCCGCCGACGGTGAAAAAGGAACGATTAAGTGTTATTGAGCAGCTTCAGGAAAAAATCGTTGCTGAAATCAATAAACAGCTGCTCGATAGAACGGTTGAAATTCTGGTCGAGACCAGGGCGAAAGGCAAATGGCAGGGAAGGACCCGTACCGGCAAACTGGTTTTTACCAGCGACAACCGTGATTGCCTTGGAAAACTGGTAAATATTCGGATAGAAAAGACGAGCCCCTGGTCATTGCAGGGCACGGTAAGCAAATCGAAATAAGGAGGGACAATGTTAAAGTATGGACTGTTGACAGGAATGCTGCTCACGTTCTTGGCGGTACTCGATGGCTGCGCACCGACGGGAGGAGCCGAGGAAGGTGGAGGCTTCGACTGGACGCTCATTATCTTCATCGTCCTGCTGGTCGCCATCTTCTACTTTCTCATCATTCGACCGCAGCGCCGGCAGCAGAGAAGGCACCAGGAGCTGATGCTGGAACTGAAACGTGGCGATAAGGTCGTCACCACCGGCGGCATCTACGGCGTTGTGGAGACACTGAGCGATGACAGCGTCGTTTTGAAAATTGAATCTGGAGCCACCATCCGCATGGCCCGGAACAGCATTGCTAGCCAACGCCAAGAGCAATAGCGAATGAATCACTATGACTACATAATAGTGGGCAGCGGTATCGCTGGCCTCTATACGGCGCTCCTTGCCAGGGAGCGAGGCAGCGTGCTGGTCATAACCAAGGGCAGTGTTGAAGACTGCAATACCAGACATGCCCAGGGAGGTATCGCTGCCGCCATCGGCCGGGATGATTCCCCGGACCTGCACTACAAAGATACCATCGCGGCCGGGAATGGCCTGTGCGATGAGGAGGCGGTACGAATTCTGGTCGATGAGGCCCCGGCACGAATAGCGGAGCTGATCAATTTCGGTGTCCCGTTTGATACGCTGGACGGCAGAATCGCGCTTACCCTGGAAGCCGCCCACAGCGTTCCCCGCATCCTGCACGCCGGCGGGGATGCCACCGGTGAGCATATTGAGGTCACCCTAAGCCAACAGGTACGCGCCGCTAAAATCCCGGTAAGAGAGCACAATCAGGCAATGGAAATCCTGGTTGAGAATGGTTCCGTGCGAGGCACACGGGTACTTGACTGCCTCACCGGTTCTACGGACATATTTGAATGCCAGCACCTCATTCTCGCCACCGGCGGTGCCGGCCAGCTCTTCAAATTCAATACCAACTCCGATATCGCCACCGGCGACGGTATCGCTCTCGCCTTCAAGGTCGGTGCTGAGATAATCGATATGGAATTTTTTCAGTTTCATCCCACCGCCCTGCACCTTCCGGGAGTAATGCCTTTCCTCATTTCGGAAGCGGTCCGGGGTGAAGGTGGTATCCTGCGCAACACGGAAGGACACAGGTTTATGCCCAACTACGCCCCGCAAGGTGACCTGGCTCCGCGCGATGTGGTGGCACGCAGCATCCTCCACGAAATGAAAAAGACTAGCTCCGACCGGGTCTACCTCGATGTCACCCACCTTTCTCCCAACTTGATTACCACTCGCTTCCCCCACATCTACCGTTTCTGTCTTGACCATGGCCTTGACATCATCAGGGAGCCGGTTCCGGTGGCGCCGGCAGCCCACTATATGATGGGCGGCGTCAAGACCAATACCTGGGGAGAAACAAACGTCTCCGGGCTTTTCGCCACCGGCGAAACCGCCTGCACCGGCGTGCACGGGGCAAACCGCCTGGCCTCTAACTCCATGCTGGAGGTGGTCGTTTTCAGCAAGCGCATCATGGATAAAACGGTTGAAAGGGCCGAAACCGGTTCATCCCCCACACCTAAACGTCAGGAGGTCCACCGCAAACTTACTGAGAGCAAGGTCGTAGAATCAGTCCCAGCACCCGATTTTGACAGCCTGCAGCAGCTCCTCTGGGATAATGTTGGTGTGATACGGGACGGCGATGGTCTATCCAGGGCAGCCGATATCCTGGCAGCATGGCAGCATTCATTGCCATCCCCTACAGACCGCCCTTCCTATGAGTTACACAACCTGGTACTGACCGGTCGATTGGTCGCCGAGGCGGCATTGCTGCGGGAGGAAAGTCGCGGCGCACACTTTCGTTCCGATTTTCCGCAGACATCCGCAGAATGGCAGCGCCATACTGTGTTTACCGCAGAGTAATTGATAGAGGTAAAAAATGGAGAAAGTGCCAACGCCGGAAGAACAGATAGCTGCCATTATTGACCTTTCCCTGGCCGAAGACCTGGGGCATGGCGATGTTACCAGCGAGATACTGGTCCCGCCGGAACTAGAGGGCCAGGCCACCATATCCGCCAAAGAGTCGGGTATCGTGGCTGGAGTTGAGATAGCCGGAAAGGTCTTTCGACGGGTTGACCCTTCCATTTCTTTCAACGTACTGAGCAGGGATGGGACAGCCGTCAAGGACGGCGATAAAATCGCTGGGGTTAGCGGCAAGGTGATAAGTATCCTTAAAGCGGAGCGCACGGCGCTCAATTTTCTACAGCGTCTCAGCGGCATCGCCTCGCTGGCGGCAAAATATACTGCCGAAACTCATGGCCTGGAGACGTACATCGCCGATACCCGAAAAACCACCCCCGGACTGCGCGTGCTGGAAAAACACGCCGTGCATATGGGCGGCGGCAGGAACCACCGTCTTCACCTCGGCGACGGCATACTGATTAAAGACAACCACCTCGCGGCGCTGCGCGCCATCGGCATGAACCTGAAGGATATTGTTGCCAGGGCAAAGAAGAAAGCTCCACACGGACTCAAGGTTGAAGTTGAGGTCGATTCCGTTCAGGAAGCAATGGAGGCTGGCGAAGCTGGCGCCGACATCATCATGCTGGACAATATGAACCCCGATGATATGCGTCAGGTTGTAAACTCGTTGAAGGGAAAGGTAAAGATTGAAGCCTCAGGAGGAATAAATCTATCCAATGTCCGCCAGGCAGCGTTGACCGGGGTAGATTACATCTCAATCGGCGCGCTCACCCACTCACCGAAGGCCATGGATATCAGCCTTGAGTTTGACCCGAAATCTTTTAAATCAGCCTCTCCTTAAAGCCTGACAGAGATAGTTTTCGCAGTTATCCTCCACTTCTATGTCGGTAAAACCAGCTTCTGATAGCATCAGGCGCATTTCCCAATCTTCCGGGATAACGTCATGGGCCACTTCGGGAATACCGTTGTGCAGTCCGTTTATTGCTGCCCGGCATGAAGTATGGCAGATATATAGGCGGCTGCCGCCTTTCATCACGCGGTACATCTCAGCGAGCGCCCTCGATTTATCCTGAAAGTGCGGGAAGCTGGAGTAGCAGACCACGCTGTCCACCAATGCTTCAGGCAGCGGGATATGAGCGACATCCGCGTTAAGGTAGGCGACCACACCATCAAAATTTTTCGCCCTGGCTCTGCACAGCATTTCCTCGGCGATATCAAGGGCCAGGATTTTTCCGTCGCCGCCAATCCTTTGCAGCAAAAAAGGGAGAAAGATACCGGTGCCGGTGCCGACATCCAGAACCACTGACCCTGGCCTGATGTCCAATCGTGCTGCCATCTGCCTCAGCTTGGATTGGTCTTTTTCAGCAGCGACTTCGTCCCAGGTTGCTGCCTTACCGTTGAAATAGGTCCTAATCACTGCCTGCCTCCGCCAGCGGTTTTGCCTGCCACCTCTTCACCCTCCGCTTGGGTGAAAATACTGCTGCCAGGAGGAAGATAACCGAGGAAGTAACCACAATGGTTGCCCCGCTCGGTATATTGAACAGATAGGAAAACAGCAGCCCCATCCAGCCCGACAGCACGCCAAAACCGGCCGAGAGCAAAAACATCTTCTTCATGCTGTAGGTAAGCTGGTAGGCCGCCGCCGCCGGGTTCAATATCAGACTGAAAATCAAGATACCGCCAATTGAGCGCAAGGTTGCGGTGATGGTGGCGCCGGTTAAAAACAGGATGCCATATAATATGGCCGTGGCCGGGATACCCACCGACAGCGCCATACCCCGGTGGAAAATGGTCGCCTGTATTTCTTTGTAAAAGACAAATATCAAACCTGTTACCAGAACAGCGACAATAGCCAATAAGATAACATCGCCCCGGGTATTGGTGAGAATGCTGCCCCAGAGCAACTCTAATGCTCCAGATTTGGTGCCGGGCATCAGGCCCATGAAGAGGAACGCCAGCCCGAGCATCAAGGAAAAGATGACTCCCACCGAGGTCTCGGGGCTCAGTTCCCCGCGGTCAGCCAGTGGACCGACTATTGCCGCAGCCAGCAGACTGAAAATAAAAGCCCCGATTAACGGATGAAAACCAAGCAAGAGTCCTAGCAGCGCTCCGGCAAAGGCGGCGTGCGACATGCACACCCCGATGAACGGCATGTGCATCAGCACCACAAAGACCCCGATGCTGCTGCAGGCGATACCGCCCAGGAAGGCGGTAAGGATGGCGTTCTGCATGAACTGGTATTCAAAAATGGACAAAACAAGCTACCTCATACCGGAATATTCTCCGCCCGCCGCTTTCTCACCTCGGAAATCGGCATATCATAGAGCTGGCTGAGATTTTCATCGGTAAGCAGTTCTCCAGGGATACCTTCACCCCAGATTAGCCCCTCTTTCATCAGAACGACCCGGTCGCAGGCTGCGGGTAAACAGCTCAGATCGTGCGTAACAAACAGAGTTGTGAGGCTTCTAGCCTCGTGGATTCGCTTCACCAGTTCCAGTATATCGGCCTGCGCCTTCCAGTCCAGCGAAGCGGTGGGCTCATCAAGCAGGAAAATCTCTGGTTCCTGGGCCAGACATCGGGCAATGGCCACGCGCTGCTGCTCACCGCCGGAGAGGTGACCTATCGGTCTCCGGGCGAGGTGGCTCATGCCAACGAGCTCCAGCATCTCGTCCACCACCTCCCAGTCATGTTTTTTTGGCCTGCCCAGCAGACCCAGCAGCCCGTAGCGCCCGATCATCACCACCTCGCGCACGTTCATCGGCATGCGCGGGTCTATGTTCTGCACCTGGGCCACATAGCCAACCTTCTTCCTCAATGAATGGCCATTGCCGGGAGTAAGCTGGTGCCCCAGCACCTTAACCCGCCCGTTGAGCAGCCTGCCCAGCCCGTTGACCACGGTCAGCAGCGTCGTTTTGCCGGCACCGTTGGGACCGATTATGCCAACGAACTCCCCGCTGGTTACCTTGAGCGATACGCCCCGCAGGGCCACGTCTTCCCGGTAGGATACGACCGCGTTTTTAATATCTATTGCCGTTTCACTCATGCCATACTTAATTCAAATCGCTTTACCGAACTATCGCTTCCAGCAGAAGCGCCACATTGTACTCGATAGCCTTCTCCCAGGTCTCGGTGTTCTCATAGCCGCCGGGGAAGTTGGAAAGGATAACCCTGGCGCTGCCAAGCTCCTCAGCAACGCCGGCACCGGCGTCCTTTCCGCTCTGCATATTATCGATAATCAGCGTTACCTTGCCCTCTCTCCCACTGTCCACCAGTTCTTTGACCACCTGCGGCGTCAGGGAATCGGGCCGGCCGAAGGTAGCCACGATATTGAACCCGGCCCACTGGACGAACCCGGCCTGCTGTTCGGCGCACATCACGTTGATTTGGGAAACGTTCGCCTCGGCCAGCTTGTCGGCCATTTCCGCTCCTTTGGCATTGACCGCTGCTTTAAAATCGCCCGCATTCTTTTGAAAACCGGCACTATTGTCGGCGTCTGTTTGACTAATAATGCCAGCGATTATATCTATCGCCTGCGACTGCACCTGTGGCGTCATCCAGTTGCCCTTGATGTCAATGACAAAAACGCTCAAATCGGGATTATTAGCCGAAGCTATTAAATCATCGGTAAATTTTTCTCCCTGCCAGCCATGCATGAGAAAGAGGTCGGCCTCGGCCAGTTTCTGGATATCACTTGGCTTAACGTCAAAGTGGCCAGGGCACTGCGCCGGTGGGATAATATTGACCACCTCCACTTTGTCACTCCCCACCCGTTCCACAACCTGCGCCAGCAGCGCGGTGCTGGTCACCAACTGCAGCTTTTCAACCTCTTTTGATGTGCACCCACCCGAGACTAAGTTCACCATCAGAATCAAAACCAGAATGATCAACGATAACCAATAATGTCTTCCTCTCACTTATTGCCTCTCCTTTCTAAATTATTATCAGCAATTTTATGCAACTGCAATTTATTGCAATAACAATTTAAAAAAATTTTATTAGTTGCAATCGGCACATCGACCGAAGAAAGCCAGATGCCGTACATCGGGGTCGAACTTGTAATCCCGCTGCAACACCAGCCTCAGGTTCTCCAGCACCGATTCATCCAGGTCAATTACCCTGCCGCATTCCTGACAGACCAGATGGTGGTGGTGCCCCTTATCCGCCGGGTGATATCGGACTCGTCCCCCGCCAAGGTCGGTCTCAGTTACCAGGCCAAGCCGATGGAGCAGCTCAAGTGTCCGGTATACGGTGGATATATTGAGGTATGGATATTTGGTTATCACCTGAGCGTATATCTCCTCAGCGCTGATATGATGCTCGCTGTTTTCAATGGCGGCCAGGACCATCATGCGCTGCGGCGTCAGCCGGTAGCCTTGCTCACTCAGACTTTTAGTAATATCGACTGTTTTCTTCATATCAAAATGAACACAACGTATTGACTGAATTGATGTAGTCTAACAGAGAAAAGAGAGTTTTGCAAGCTTTTGCAAATAAAATTATTTGCAACTGCCACTATTCTTGGATCTTTCCACCGCTATCCAGCATGATGGTGACCGGACCGTCATTATGGATTTCAACCTGCATATATGTCTGAAATCGCCCGGTGGCCACTTTCAGGCCGGTAGCTCTTGCCTGCTCCACAAAATAGGCAATCAGCTTATCCGCCTGCTCCGGAGGAGCGGCATCTATGAAGCTGGGTCGCCTCCCTTTCCTGGTATCAGCAAGGAGAGTGAACTGGCTGACAATCAGCAGCTCCGCATGGACATCGAGCGCCGACAAATTGAACTTGCCTTCGTTATCGGCAAAGATGCGCAGGTTGGCGATTTTCTGTGCCAGATACCGGGCATCCTTTTCGGTATCACCGCTGGCAACACCGAGCAAAATGACAAGCCCCCGCCCTATCTTTCCCACTTCGTCGTGGTCTACGGTGACGGAGGCTCTGGTAACGCGCTGCAGGAGTGCTTTCACCAGACTACTTCCCCTTTTCCCCGCCTTTTACCTCTTCTTTGCCCTTCTCCGGCTCCTTATGCTCCTTGGGATTGCTGTGTTTACGACTATCGGTAATGTAAAAACCGCTGCCTTTGAAGATGACCGGAGTCGAATGAATCACACGGCGAGATTTTCCCCGGCACTGCGGGCACATCGTTATCGGCTCTTCGTCAAAGCCCTGCTTCCTCTCGAAGTGAAACTGACACTTGCCACACTCATATTCGTAAATAGGCACACTTCACCTCATGCATTATTACAAAATATTTTACCGCATTAGTTTCAACAGAGGCAAATAACAAGTTGCAGAAAATCCATGGAATTCCCCTAGACTTACCTCCCAAAAAGAGTTAAAATTTAAGTAATGATAACAGCGATGGAAACATCGATATGATTTCAAAAGCTAAAGGCTTGGCAATATGGAGACGAAGCGCTGTGCCAGATTAGGCCAGTGCTTCTTACATTAAGGAGGGAACGCATATGCAGTCGAGTTTGATAGGTAAGATTGAAAAGGCAAATCGATATGCTCAGGAAACCGACCGCGTAACCTTCACCGAGCTTGCCGTGAAATTCCGCGGTGAGAACGACAATTACAACACCAGCTATGAAGATGGCAAGTGGCACTGCTCCTGTCCTTTCTTCTCCTCGTGGGGCCTCTGCAGTCATACCATGGCGCTGCAGAAAATCCTCGGCGGTATGCTCCCCGCAGAGGCTCAAACACCACATCAAGAGCTTGTCCGATAATATCGATAAGCCGATGTGCCGTTCCATTAACCGCCTTTTACTATTTTTTATCTGCGGAGCATAAAGTGAATTTCATAGAAAAGTTAACTCATGCGACGAGAAAGAACAAAAGTCTCCTCTGCGTGGGTCTTGACCCTGACCAGGAGAGGATGCCGGAAAACGTCAGCGTTTCCGAGTTTAATCAGGCCATCATTGAGGCCACCTCCGACCTCGTCTGTGCCTACAAAATCAATTTTGCATTCTATGAAGCGCTGGGTGAAGACGGAATGAGCATCCTGAAAGAGACAAAAAGCTTTATTCCGGGTGATATACCGGTCATCGGCGATGCCAAACGCGGTGATATCGGCAACACGGCCAAAGCTTATGCCCAGTCCATTTTTTCCCACCTTGATTTTGACGCCGCCACGGTTAATCCTTACCTCGGCTACGACTCCATAGAGCCGTTCCTGCAATACCAAAATCGCGGCATTTTTATCCTCTGCCGCACCTCAAACGCGGGGGCTGTCGACTTCCAGTCGCTCAATATTGAAACCGGAGATGGTAAGCACCTTCCTTTGTTTGAAGTCGTTGCCCGCAAAGCAGGTGAATGGAACGTTCACGGAAATATCGGGCTGGTGGTGGGGGCCACCTACCCCGATGAGCTTAAAGTCATCCGCGGGCAGCACCCCGATATGCCGCTCCTGATTCCCGGCGTCGGCGCCCAGGGGGGAGACCTGGAACTGACCGTCCGCTACGGAGTCGACCGCCACGGCGAGAAGGCAATTATCAACTCCTCAAGGCGGGTACTCTATGCCTCGAAGGGAATGGATTTTGCTCAGGCGGCGCGCCAAGCCGCGGCTAACCTGAGGGAGCAAATCAACCAGGTCAAAGAGACCATTTCCTGACCCCTTCCAGCCTGGAGTCACCGCCATGGATATGAAAATCGGCGATACTGTCCGTTTGAAGAAAAGACATCCCTGCGGCAGCTATGATTGGCAGGTGGTACGTCTTGGAGCTGATATCGGCATCAAATGTTTACAATGCCAGCACCGCGTGCTCCTGCCCAGAGCTGTTTTCGAGCGCAGGGTAAAGGCCGTTATCTCAAGAGAAGAATCTGCACTTGAAAAAACGGCAACTGACCGTATCAGGGAGCTTGAAGAGAAATTATCCGATTTGCTGGCACGCTGGCCGGCCCACTCGGTGCCGCTGCATATGTGGCAGCAGCGCGAGGACCTTGAAGAGGAACTGGCAAGACTAAGAAAGGAGATGGAGAGAAAAGACAAAGCGTAAGTAGGCTCAGGTCAACAGGAAGTCTAACGTATAATCGACCTAATAAAGTGTGCTGCTTATAGGCCTTGGGATGCGCATCAAAGATTTTGAGTTCAATCTGCGTGAGCTGGCAGGCTCAATGGGTGATTTCGGCACCCTTTTCCCCCTTGCTATCGGCTATTTCGCCGTTAACGGTCTGAACCCGGCCGGCCTCCTGGTGATGATGGGACTGGCAAACATAATAACAGGTGTCGTTTACCGGCTGCCCATGCCCATAGAGCCGATGAAAGTGCTGGCTGCCACGGCTATCTCGCAGAGATGGTCTCCCTCTCTGGTCTATGCGACAGGCTTCGGCACCGGTGTCATCTGGCTGATACTCTCTTTTACCGGGCTGGTTAAAAAGATGGCCGCCATTACACCCAGGAGTGTAGTGAGGGGTATTCAAGTTGCTCTCGGGATAATGCTGGCCATTGAGGGATTTAAAATGGTCTCTACGGGCTGGATTCTAGGGGTCATTTCCATTCTCATTGTAATTCTGCTCCGCAACAGCCGGTATGCCCCGGCGGCTTTGGTTTTGATGGTTCTTGGAATTGCGGTGATGGGTTTTCAGCATGGACTTACTGGAGTAGTAAACTTAGGTTTTACTTTACCCAAAGTCACCCTTTTTCAACCAATCGAGATATGGCAGGGGCTGGTACTGGCAGGTTTTGCCCAGATAGCGCTGACGGCCACCAATGCAATCATCGCTACCAGCGCTCTCATTACAGAGTACTTCCCAAGTAAGGCGGTGTCTGAGAAGAAACTGGCGCTAGACCATGGCTTCATGAACATTATTTCGCCCTTTTTCGGCGGCATGCCCATGTGCCATGGTGCTGGAGGCCTGGCGGGGCAGTACTACTTTGGGGCCAGAACCGGCGGCACAAATATCATCGAAGGCATTATCGAAATAAGTCTGGGGCTTTTCCTAGCAGGTTCTATCGTTGCCCTTTTCGCCCTGTTTCCCACGAGTATTATCGGAGCTATGCTGCTTTTGGTGGGAATCCAGCTGACCGGGTTTGCCAGGAACATTAAATCAAGAGAGCTTCCCATAATGGCGCTGGTCACCATACTGAGCTTACTGACCAATATGGCCATTGGCTTCAGCGTGGCGCTGGTAGTATTCCATGCTATAAGGCGATGGGGAAAGGATAAAAAATATCTCAGCTGGATGGTGGATGTCTAGTACGTACTACTTCCGTTTGCAACCAATAAGGTCTGAGGAGTCGTCATAGTATAAAATGGCACGCCGCATAATGCACATTGACCTGGACGCTTTCTTCGTCTCCGTGGAGCAGGTGCTCAATCCGGAACTGAAGGGCAAACCGGTGGTCGTTGGTGGCCAGCCCGATAGAAGGGGCGTTGTGGCCGCCGCCTCCTACGAGGCCCGCGCCTACGGCGTGCATTCCGCCATGCCGTTGCTTACCGCCAGCCGCCTCTGCCCGCAGGCCGTATTCATCGAGGGTAATTACAAACGCTACCGCCAGGCCTCGGAGAAGTTCATGGCAATCCTGGCCGACTTCTCCCCCTACCTTGAGCCCCTGGGCATCGACGAAGCCTACCTTGATGTTACCGGCTTCGAATCGCTCCACGGCTCCATACGAAATATGGCGGAAAAGCTAAGGCAGCGCATGAAGGATGAACTGGACCTCTGCGCCTCAATTGGCATCGCCAGCAGCAAGGTGGTGGCCAAGGTTGCCTCGGACCTGTCCAAGCCGGATGGATTACTGGAGGTACCGGCAGGAGAGGAGCGCGCTTTTCTGGCACCCTTACCGGTAGCCAAATTGCCCGGAATCGGTAAAAAGAGCGAGCGAGTATTGAAAGGCCTGGGCGTGAGCACCATCGGGCAACTGGCTAACCTGTCTTTGGGTGAACTCGAAAGCCACTTTGGCGCCTGGGGTAAGCTGCTCTATAACCACGCTAACGGCATCGGCGATGACAGAGTGGAGTCCCCTGCCGCCGCCAAGTCCACCAGCCGTGAGACCACTTTTACCAGAGATACCAGAAATTCCTCGTTCCTGAAGGCAACGCTGCGTTATCTCAGCGAACGGGTGGGCAGTGATTTACGCCAGAAAGGTAAATTAGCCCGATGTGTTACCCTGAAACTAAGGTATGCTGATTTCACCACCATCACCCGCCAGCAGACCCTTTCCCAGGCCGCCGACGCTGACCAGACCATCTTTGAAACCGGTTTGAAACTGCTGAAAAACGAGTTCCCGAGGGAGAGGCAGGCGGTCCGACTTATCGGCATCGGGGTGTCACATCTGGTAGAGGTGGGAAAGCAGCCGGATATGCTGGACTCGACCGGTCAAAGGCTGGAACAGCTAAATGCAGCCATCGACCGCATACGCAAAAAGTACGGCTTTACCGCCATACAGACGGGCAGGACACTTCAGCTGAGGGATATCTTCCCGGAAAGCAACGATGGCTACAGCCTGCACACGCCCAGTTTATCAAGGTAAAGCGGTCTATAAAACAATGGCGAAAGGTACAGCAGAGATCGAAGCGATAGCAGCTATTACAGCTAAATTTCTATTTCTAGCCACAGATGCGTTTGACTCTTCAAGTCTAACTCCAAGTGAATTGGCAAATTCATTTAGTCGTGCCAATGCATCTTTTTCCTGTCCCGATTCTATGCTCTGCTGTAACATCTGAGCCATTGTTCTCTCTCTAGTAGGTAAAATTGAAAACGGTTCCTCTGCACGCTTCTTATCTATAATTGATTCAATAAATATATATTCACTCTGAACACTTTCTTCATTTTCCACATCGCAAGTAAGAACAGCTAGGAATTCCTCTAATAACTCTTCAATTGGTTCTCCCTCAAAGCGGCGTGACTCTTCTTGACGCATCGCCCAACTCTTAACCATAGCTATATCATCAAGGTCTTTTATAACGCCTAACGAAATCCGCTTACGTAACTCTCCAAAAAACATGTCTTTCGCTCTACTAAATGCTCCCCCTCTTCCTATGATTCTCCGCCGAAAAAGATAGTACGCAAAAGTAACATATGCTGCTCCAGCTACCACACTAGCGAAAACTGCTATTAAGTTTTCCATCTATCAATCACCCCTTTTGATAAACTATCGGATTGATAACTATTGTATATGTTAGCACTTAAACCACCCTTAATCTAGCCTCTTTATACCCTCTTGTAATCTCCATTCGCAGCAGCTATAATATTTGATAACTATTGCCTGGAAAAGGAGACACGTCATGCCATCCTACGCCTTTTTTAAGAAACAGTTTGTACCTCTGGCCGAAGCCAAGATAAGTGTCATGACCCACGCCCTGCACTACGGCACCGCCGTCTTTGAAGGCATCCGCGGTAACTGGAACAGCAAGCAAAAGCAGATATTTATCTTCCGCCAGAGAGAGCATTACCAGCGACTTATCAACGGCTGCAAGGTAATGAGAATGAAGATGCCCTACAGCGTCGACGAGATGTGCCAGATAACGGTAGAACTGGCCCAGAAGTGCGCCTTTGAGCAGGATATATACGTGCGCCCACTGGCTTACAAATGCAGCGAGGCCCTGGGCGTTCGCGTTCACGATATTGCTGACGATTTTACTGTATTCATCATTCCCTGGGGTCGGTACATAGACGTAGATAAAGCGAGGTGCAGTGTCTCCGCCTGGCAGTGCCCGACCGATAATTCCATTCCGCCACAGGTGAAAATAATGGGCCACTATGCCGGCAATGCGCTGGCCAAGTCAGACGCGGTGGAGAAGGGCTTTGACGAGTGCATCATGCTCAACCATGATGGCTACGTGGCTCAGGGCAGCGGCGAAAATATCTTTCTGGTAATCAACGGGAAACTGCTCACCCCGCCCACCTGGAATAATATTTTGCCGGGCATCACCCGCGACTGTGTAATCACGCTGGCTAAAAACGAACTCGGTATTGAGACGATAGAGAGACCGGTTGACCGCCTTGAGCTCTTCCTGGCCGATGAGGTTTTTCTCACCGGCACAGCGGCCCACGTTACTCCGGTCGCGGAAATAGACCACCGCCAGATAGGCGATGGGGAGATCGGCAAAATTACCACGCAGTTACAGCAAATCTACGCTGATGTAATACGAGGGGAAAACGCCAAATACTCTGACTGGTGCACACCGGTTTACAAAAAATAGATTAATCCCTGACTGGCCCGACCTGAAAGGACTTCGTCAGGCAGAGGACCTGGCTGCTGTGCTCCAGAGCCGTCGTAAAATTATAGGCTTCCTCGAGCAACTGTCCGATGGCAAAGCTGCCGTGATTGTGCACCATAATTACGTGGTGCTGCTTTAACGCCCTGGCGACAATATCAGCCAGACATTCTTTTTCCAGTTCGTCGCTCCAGCCCACCACGGGGACTGTGCCGATAAGTGAGAAAACTTCTACGCTGGGCATTATTTCCTTGTTCGTTATCGAGAGCGCCACGGCGTGAGGCGGATGGGCATGGACGATGGCGAGAGCCTGCGTTTCCCGGTAAATCGCCCGGTGAATATTCAGGTCGGTGGAGGCTAATGGCGTCGTCCGGCTGTTCTTGCTGACGCCGGTCTCGATTAAGTCATTTTCGCTCAGGCTATTGAGCATACCGCCGCGGCGGGTAATGATGACCTGGTCTCCAAGTCTGATACTCAGATTGCCGCTGTTTGAGGAAACGAGCCCCTGGGTAAATAAATCCCGACCTACCGTCTGAAACTGTGCTGAAATCATAGCCCTCTTTTCAGTTATACCGCATTGGCAGTATCTTCATCAACCTCTGCTCAAGCACAGGTTATAAATACTTTATAACTACTGCCCAGAAAAAATCAAATCAAGTTTATAATGGCGGTTGCGGAAAAAGCAAATTGAGCTATGATTTTTTACATTTTTATGCTGGCTTACCCAGCTGCCGGATTACGGCAATAACTCTCCCCTGAATTTCAACGTTCTCAGGGTCAGCATATATCGGTTGCATCTGGCTATTCGCCGGCTGGAGGCGCACGCGACCAGGTTCTATGTAGACTTTTTTCAGCGTAACTTCTTTTTCCGCTTTAAGCCACACCGCTGCCATCTCCCCGTTGTCCACCGTACTGGTATACTGCATCAGCACCATATCACCATCATTTATCAGTGCATCAATCATTGACATGCCCTTGATTTTCAAAGCATAAATTTCCTGCCTGCCCCGGATAAGGTCAGCCGTTACCTCGAGGAAATCGGCGCCCGCCGCTGCGTCCCAGGTTTCTGAACCGGGCACCGGAATCGGTTCTCCAGCCGCTATCTGCCCGATTATCGGCACCTGCACTCTTAACTGTGACAGCGAGGCCCGGCCAAGCAGTTCGATTCCACGGGATACTTCAGGGTCACGGCGTATGTGCCCTTCATTTTCCAGCACCTTCAGGTGGTAATCAACCACTGATGTTGAGCTGATGCCGCATCCGCCCTGTATATCCCTGACCGTTGGCGGATAGCCTCTTTCCTCCATAAACTGCAGGATAAAATCAACGATTTGCCGTCTTTTTGCCGATAATTGTCTTTTCATTTTCGGCTCATTTACCAGAAGAACAATTGTTCTACTTAAATTTATAATAAACGGAATAGGTTGTCAAATTAGAAGGGGGAAAATTAATAGATGGGCGCTTTTTACCGCCGCCCTGCCTGGGAAAGCACCTGTTGCTGTAACTGCATTTCCTCCAGTGCCAGCTTGTCCATCTCAAGCTGCACCGGTATGGGGTAATCGCCGGTGAAACAGGCCAGGCAAAACTGGTCTTCAGGTAAAGCCACGGCCTTCAGCAGGCCATCTATGCTGAGATAGCCCAGCGTATCTGCGCCAATATACCGGCAAATTTGCGGTATCGTCTTCTGGGCAGCTATCAATTCACTGCGGGTCGCCATGTCCACGCCGAAGAAGCAGGGATAGCGAATCGGCGGTGCACATATACGCATGTGGATTTCTTTGGCGCCGGCCCGCCTTAATTCCTTAATCACGCTCGGGGTGGTGGTGCCGCGAACGATACTGTCATCCACCACCACCAGTCTCTTGTCCTTGAGCATGTGAGGGAGTGGATTGAACTTCAGCTTCACGCCAAGGTCCCTGATGCGCTGGTCAGGCTCAATAAACGTTCGCCCAACATAGCGGTTTTTAATCAGTCCCTCCCCGATCGGAATCCCGGACCGCTGTGCATAACCAATGCCAGCGCTGGTCGCTGAATCAGGTACGCCTATCACAACGTCGGCATCCACTGGATGTTCTGTTGCCAGCCCCGCACCCATCGCCTGCCGCGCAGGAGAGAGCAACCGACCGCTTATCACGCTATCGGGACGGGCAAAATAAATATACTCGAAGATGCACAGTGCCTGTCTACCGCTTTTACCGGGATAACTCTCAACACCGTTCTCATTGATTTTGACAATCTCACCCGGCTCAATTTCACGGATAAAGGTAGCGCCAATGTGGTCAAGGGCGCAAGTCTCCGAGGCGATAACCCAGCCACCGTCAATACTGCCCAGGCACAGCGGACGTACCCCCAGCGGACCGCGAATCGCGAATAGTGTGTCCTTGGTCAGAAGCGTCGTCGAGTAGGCTCCCTGCAGCCGGTTCATGGCATAGCGTATTTTATCTACCCAGCTATACTCCGGCGAGGAAAGGATGAGGTTGGCGATTACTTCACTATCGGTGGAGCTCTGAAAAGTGTAATCCTGCTCACAGAGTTGCTGAAAAAGGAACTCGGCATTGACGATATTACCATTGTGAGCTATGGCGATGGCATTATTGCCTTTGCCTACCACCATGGGCTGGGCATTGCATTCCCGATTGGAGCCTCTGGTGGAATAACGGTTGTGACCGATGGCCATACTGCCGCTGAGGTGGCTGAGCGCTTCTTCGGTGAAGACCTGGGCTACCAGGCCCATCCTGGCGTAAACGTTGACTTTCCTGCCATCGGCGGTGGCAATACCGCTGCTTTCCTGGCCCCGGTGCTGCAGTGCAAAGAGCGCAAAATAGGTAAGGCGGGCTACATCTTCATTGGGGGCATAAACACCGAAAACACCGCAGCTTTCTCGCAACTTATCCAGCCTCTTATCTCCGGTCCCGATTGACCCTACCATATTAATTATATCTCTCATTGACGGCTGGGTCAACTCAGCGCGCTCTTGCAGGTGTCTGGCAATAGTTTCTAAGCCAGCCGATAACCTGCTTCATAGCTCTTTCGTCCTGCCTGAGCCTGTGCCCGGCACCATCGATGATGACGAGCTGTTTTAGTTCCCCAGCCTTTTCATACAGCCGGCGGGCATGGCTGACATCGACCGTTTCATCCTTATTTCCGTGAACGAGCAGCAGGGGGCGGGGTGCAATCCCAGCAATGTAGTCGATGGGGCGAACCTCATTGAAGCCATTGAGCCATTTCTCCGCCGATTCCGGGAAGTCCTCATCCCGAATAATGCCGATACCGCGGAAATAGTCCACCACTTTTTGCGGCGCATCGACCCCGCTCAGGAAGGTGAATTCCGCCGGGCAGGCACAGGCAGCCACGCAGGATACCCGTTTATCATTAGCCGCGACGTAAATGGCAATGGCCGCCCCGCCACTGAACCCGAGCAGCGATAAATGCGCCCGGTCCAGTTCCGGTAATTCCCATAAGTAGTCAATCGCCGCCTTTAAGTCACGCGCCCAGCCGGCAAGGTCGAAGTTGCCCCCGCTCTCCCCGGTACCCCGGAAGTTGAAGATGAAAACGGCAAAGCCTTCACGGCACATTCGCTCGGCGAGTTCCGAATACCCTCCGTCTTTTTTCTCCTCGGGAGTGCTCGCCGGGATGC
>JAHJTL010000091.1 GCA_018829775.1 Chloroflexota bacterium
CCAGGCGTTTATGTGGCGAATCCCGCGGAACCGGCTCTTGCTGGCCGCTATGTGTGCTTCCAACACCGGTATTACCGCAGCACCTAAAGTGAGATCGGCGAAGCTCACGATCCCAGCAGCGACGTCGGTCAACCCGTATTGTCCACCTGCAACTTGGTCAGCAATGCTCTGCACGAACTCTGTCTCGCCCACGGGTTGCATCTCTTTAGGGCCGTCCTTTCTATACATGGACTGACACTCCACAAATACGGTCTGGACAATGCGGTGGCCTCCTCCGGTGTCCTCTAACAACTCCTCAAGCAAGTATCGGTCGTTGGGACGGTCCCACAGGTGGTGGTGCGGGTCACAAATTGGTAGGTCCGGATCTATCGGCTCCTCTATTGTTAACTTTAGCCATGCTTCATGCTCGCTAGACATCTTACCCTCCTTTTTTTTAAGGTATCGACCAGCCTGATGGGAAAATAGGTTTGTAGACTCTTGCCTCCGAGATGACCGCCTCTTGTTCCCTTTCTCCCATAGTCTTGAATCTTTCAGCGGCGTCGATAACCTTTGGCCAAAGACGCAGATCAGCAGGCAGAACCGTGGTACTAATCCCCTGGCTCAGGGTATACCAGATACTTTTATCAATGTCGACCTGCTCGGTGAACGGTTCATACCAAGTACGGTACATGCGAACTCCAGGATTCCAAGGCTGTTTTGCTATTGCCTTAATAGTTATGGTGCCAATATCTTTCTTCTGAGCGGTATCTATGAGAAATCGAAATTCTGTATAGTCATTGGGATGAGCCGCTAAAATCCGGTTGAGAGGAAAAAGCACCGTGTCAAAATCGAACCGATTAAGTGCTGCTATCTGGACATACGGTCTATGGCCCGTAATACCGATGTACCGTATCAAACCCTGGTCCCTCGCCTCCACAACTGCCTCGAGCGCACCACCGGGACCTAGGACTACGTTCAGTGTCTCGGTATCACTCACCATATGCAGTTGATATAGATCGAAATAGTCAGTGCGCAGTCTATCGAGCGAACGCTTGATGCTTTCCCAGGCGCTAACTCTGCTTCTCTCCGTTGTTTTACAGGCAAGGAATATCTCTTTACGATACCTTTCAACCATGGGACCTGTCCGGAGTTCTGCCTGGCCATACCTGGGGGCAACGTCAAAATGGTTTACACCGTTGTCTATTGCCATCTGGATTGCGGCGTCAGCTTCTTCTTGAGTAACATCCCATAAAGCAGCTCCACCTAGAGAGATTACAGAGCTTTTATGTTCTGTTCTGCCCAGTCTACGATATTGCATCGATATGTTCCCCTCCGACAATATATATTAAGTTATTATACTTGTTTGTTTGTTAATGTGTTAAGTAACGCATATAAAGGACAACGAATAATTTGAAATATTATGAAGAGATTAACAGAAAGGAGTAAGAGTAGTTGAAGTCACAACTAGAATGAAACCAATCTCTGTAGTCTCAATTCAACAAAAGCCCATTTTGTAAAATTAGAGGAAGCAGTTGCATCCTTTTCCCTTCCTGAGAGACAACGTGGACAAGATATAAGATACAAAGGAAATGCCTTGGGGGGGGTTGGGAGGAAAACATGGAGACCGTGATACTATGTCTATTCTTATAAGATTTAGCGGCTGTTCAGTGCTGTTTGAGACCTGACACACGGCACTGTGCCGCTTTTAATGGGCGGTAAAAAGGTGGTGGGCAGACTCGTCTGGGAGCGACTCTGACACCCGTTAGAACAAGGGAATTTTAGCCATAAAAAACGCCGGGCAAAGCCTTTATTCTTGACGGCTGGTGAATAAATTAAAATGGGGGAGCTATAATGGCTCCCTTTATTAGTTAACGGGTAGTTTATAACGATAATTGATAACTGTGAGAATAAGTAATATATTGTACACATCAAAAGGGAGTAAGCCAATGGCAACAAATGAAGTAGAAAATAATAAAACTGGGTTGCTTGTAGATGAGCCAATAAGTAGCCCTGACCAAGATAGATTAAATCGTATTCAATTTGCTGAACACCTAGCAGACGTATTATTTGAACATGAAGATAGTAAGTGTCTAATTGCGGCTCTCAATGGTGAATGGGGCTGTGGTAAATCATCTGTCCTTAATCTAATTGAGGGCTATCTGACAGATAAGCAAAAAGATAATGAAGATATTATAATTTTAAGGTTTAATCCGTGGAACGCCTCTGATGTCGAACAGCTAACGGCGATGTTCTTTCGAGAATTAAAAATATCAATTGTTGGGTTAGATAAAAATCAAACAACTAAAGAAAATGTCGGTAAACCATTGGATATCTTTAGTGGTATTCTTACAGTCGCCCAGTTATCTCCTGTCGGGAATCAATATTTCAGCATGGGTTCGGCTCTAACAAGAAAAGCTAGTGGAATGCTAAAAGATACGCCTAAGAAAACTCAGGAAGAAATCAAAAAACAACTTGACCAGATGCTGAAAGAATATGTTAAACGTATCTTTATTATCATAGACGATATCGACCGTTTAGATATCAACGCAATGAAGTTGCTGTTTCGCTTAATAAGACTTAATGCAAATTTTGAAAATACAACTTATTTGCTGGCCTTCGATAGAAACTTGGTTGAGGATGTATTGGAGTGTGAGCAGCCAGGTCATGGTAAAGAATATCTAGACAAAATAATACAAGTGCCAATAAATGTACCAAGCCCAGATGAGGGAATAATAACTGATATTCTTATTGGTGGCCTTGATACACTTGTCAGAAAATGGGGGGAAGAGGGCTTCGATAGGAAACACTGGGAAGAGGTGTACTCAGAAGGGCGGTTTAGAAAATATTTTAAGAACATAAGAAGTGTTGTGAGATACGTCAATGGTCTGGAGATTACATATCCGCTAGTATCTTCAGAGGTTGATATGGTTGATTTCATGGGTCTGAACCTGATAAGAACATTCGCACCTTTATCATATGAAATGATAAGGAAGAATAAAGATATATTAACAATGGGAGAGACTGGCGCATTTGAACGCCAAAAATCTAATGAGGTGGCGAAAGAAATACTTAATAGAATATATAATGTCCCATTAATGATAGAGGGTAGGGGAAAGGAACATGAAAAGGAAAAAGAGTTAGCTAGTTTAGTAAAGAGTACTTGCAAAGTGCTTTTCCCAAAGATATCAAACATTGAAGGGAATATTAGTTATGGCGGTGGTTGGGAGCAGGAATGGAGAAAGAAGAAAAGAATATGTTCAAAAGACTATTTTGAGAAATACTTCATGTTGGGCACACCAATACACGAAATATCTGACGAAGAAATGCGTTTGTTTATCGCCGTGACTGGAGACGCCGATGGCTTTTATGAGAAATTAATAGAATTCTTCGATAGGAAAATGGGCAAACGCCTACTCGAAAAAATGGAGGACTACACTACTGATGTTAATGAAGAGTCTATTGAGAGTGTAATCACAGCTATATTCAACGCAGAAGATAAAATTGTAGTTGAACAAAGATTTATGATGATGATGGATGCTAGCTGGTTAGCGGCTAGAATAGTTTATCTTCTCTTGGAAAGAATTCAAGAATTAGAAAAGAGAAAACAAATACTACTTAACGCTATTGAAAAATGCAAAAAAGTTTATCTTCCGGTTGATTTCGTGTCGGATATTACTCCGAGGGAAGATGAGGAAAGTAGAAAAGAAACACTGGGATTTTCATCATCCGATTTGACTGAAATACAGAAGAAATGCTTGGATAAGATAAAATCGTTTGTAAGGGAAGATAAGTTATCGAAGGTTCCGCATCTGGATGCTGTGTTATTTAGGTGGAAAGAATGGGAAAACGTGGAAGAAGTAAAAAAGTATGTTGATGAATTAATTAGCACAGACGAAGGATTGTGGGATTTTTTGGTTGGTTTTACTCATGAAGTATTGTCGACTGGGGGAAATTACAAAACAATTAGTCAGAAGAACGTTGGTGAATTTGCTGATTTTGGGAATATTGAGAAAAGAATTAAAGACATAGTTTCCAAACAAAGCGATAGTATGACAGATGAACAGAAAGAAGTAGTAAATGCTTTGGAAAATAGTAAGAGAAAAGATTGGCCGTAAGAGTACGATTGTAATTAGTTGCGTAGATTAAATGTTGAAAATCTAAAAATTTAGAGATAACTTGTTGGGAGAAAGGAGGCAGGCGGCCTCCGCCTTTTAACAAGAGCCCCCCATTGACATTTAAACAGGCTCTTGATAGAATAAGAGCAATTGAATAGCTACTAGGGGAGCTGTGAAGCTGAGAGTCCCGCAAGAGACAACCCTTGGAACCTGACCTCGGTAATACGAGCGGAGGGAAGTAACGAACCGGAACCGGAAGCTAATGCGCTTCCGGTTTTTTTAAACCTCCATCTTTCTTACGGGATTGCTGGCATCCAGTGTTCCAGCCGCATGTTATGGTCGTACCCAAAATGCTTATTGAGGAAAGGAGCAGAAGCAAAACATGAAATCAGAATTGCCGGAGATAGGAAAAATCTCGCCCCAAATCTTTGATGAACTGATACTCCCCAGACTCGGGGCCAGGAGCGATCGGATTCTCGTCGGTCCGCAACATGGTGTTGACGTGGGCATAGTGGAGATTGGCGGCAAAGCGGTTTCCTTTACCTGTGACCCCGTGTTCATTGTCCCGCAGTATGGCTGGGAGAGAGCCGCCTGGTTCGCCATCCACATAATCGCCTCCGACTCGGTAACGAGCGGATTAAAGCCAAAATACCTGTCAATAGACCTCAACCTGCCCATGGAAATGACCAGAGAACAGCTCGAGATTATGTGGACGGTCATACACCAGCAATGCGAACAGATGGGCATAAGCGTCATAACCGGACATACCGCCCGCTATGATAACTGCCACTACCCGATGGTCGGCGGGGCTACCATTATCGGCACCGGCGAACTGGATGAGTATGTCACCCCAAGGTTTGCCAAGGCCGGCGACAAGATAATCATCACCAAAGGCCCGGCTGTCGAAGCCAGCGGCATCTTCGCCGCCATGTTCCCCGGACTTCTTGAAGAGAAGTTTGGCGCTGATTTTGCGAATAAGGCGCAAAGTATTTTCTACAAGATGTCAGTGGTGGAGGACGCCATGACCGCCATCACCATCGGCGTAAGAGACGACGGCGTAAGTGCAATGCACGATGCCACCGAATGCGGCATATGGGGGGGCTTATACGAAGTGGCCCAGGCAGCGGGGCTGGGGGTAAGGGTTGAAAAGGATAAGATAGTGGTCGAGGACCGCGTGTTAGAAATCTGTCAGCTCTTTGATATCGATCCATATGCTTCCATCAGCGAGGGCACGCTTATCATTTCCTGCCGCGAACATAAGGCAGAGAAAGTTGTAGCGGCTCTGGATAAAAAGGGCATTCGCTCTTCGATTGTCGGCGAGCTTACGGATGCGAAGAAAGGAATGGTCCTTGTAGAAGGCGGCAGGGAAAAGAAACTCCTGCATCCCACGGTTGACCCATTCTGGAGGGCCTTCTACGACGCCGCTCAAAAGTACAGTACATAGCGGTGATTGTTCCGTTAAATGCGAGAGCCAGTTACAGGCTGGTTACGAATTTCAGAAATTGCATGATTTCATATGGAAAGAGATTATAAATGATAAAACCGCGCCGGTTTCCTCAAACAGACCTTTATGGTGTAACTGCCAGCGAGTACTCACTGGGCCGATCAAACCCGGATGTAGTGAAACAAATGCTGGAAGCCGGCATAAAACTGATCCAGTATCGCGAGAAGGAATTCACCATCCGGCAGAAGTATGATGAGTGTCTGGTGATTCGACAGCTCTGCCGCGAATACGACGCTTGCTTCATAGTTAATGACGATGTGCACCTCGCCCTGGCGGTTGAGGCAAACGGCGTTCATGTCGGTCAGGATGACCTGCCGGTGGTGAAAGTCCGGGAGCTGGTCGGGGGAAAAATGTTAGTCGGTCTTTCCACTTCTACCCCGCAGCAGGCTGACCAGGCAGTTGAATCCGGCGTCGTTGACTATCTCGGTGTTGGCCCGATCTATGATACGGCCACAAAAAAAGATGTCGGCGTACCTGTCGGACTAGAATACCTGGACTATTTGGTTCAATACCATCAAATACCTCTTGTAGCCATAGGTGGCATAAAGCAAAGCAATGTAGCCAACGTGATAAGACACGGGGCAACCTGTGTGGCAATGATTACTGATATTGTTGGCGCCGATAATATTGGCCAGAAGATTAAAGCCATTCGAGAAACGACATCTATCGCCAAGGCAAGCCTGAAAGAGCCAAAATAATTATAGGTGTAACTTCCCTAACTGCAAACGTCAGCTACTGCATACTGAAAGCCAGCTCAAAGATTCTACCTGCCGTGCAGTATCGCCAATTAAAAGGATTCGCACTCTGGTAGAAAAGGCAAGACCCTGAGAAAAGGTTTTGTTTCTACCTTATTTATCATGTAGGGTTTACGTCACACTATAGCCCACAAACACCCATTGCCGTCCAAACAGTTTCATCCCAGAACCATAAATATAAGGTGTATTTTCTCAAAATATAGGTAGTTGTACTCCTATACATAGATGTCTCTATTTAATTAATATGCTATTATATTAATATGCTATTATAGATTTTTGTAGATTTTAATAGATTTAAGCAGTTTTTGATTCACTTTGGCAGTCAGGCCAAAAATTGACTGCCGTTTCCAGTATAGTCTGAGTAGTCGCTTTTAGGGGATTATTTTTGGTCGAAGAGCCTTTAGTCAGTATCAGTGAAGCCAGCCAAATGCTGGGAGTTAGTGAGGCGGCCCTTCGTCAGTGGACCGATGAGGGGAAAATAAAAGCTTTCATTACGCCTGGCGGTCACCGCCGCTATTCAAAAGTAGAGTTGAAGAAGTTCATGGGTTCACATCCGAGGATGCTCGGCATTAAGGACCTGGTTGTCGAGTTAGAGGAAACTGCCCGGCAGCACCGGGAAATCGCCCGGTCATCACTCAAAAACACAGCCTGGTATGGCCGGCTCAATGAAGAAGCACAAGAGCATCTAGCTGACCTCGGTCGGCGGCTGCTTAATCTGATTATCAAATACATCACCGAGCCTTCCCACCGGGTAGAGACCATCCAGCTTGTCCGCGATGTCGGTCATGACCACGGGGAAACGCTGGCCAAGCTGGAGCTTCCGCTTACTGATTCGGTTGAAGTGTTTTTACTGCACCGTGACCCGATTATGAATGCATCGACACATCTGATGAGAAAAAGAGAAGCCTTCACCGGGCGAGTTGTCGAAGCAATTCCGTTGGTCGCCCACGTTATGGATGAGGCCCTGGTCGCTCTGGTGGCGGCACATCAACAGCACCGTAATGGAATTCAGGGAAAGATTGAAGGAGGTGCTGCCGGGTGATATCAATGACACGCTTGCTCTGTAATGCAGCAGGGCCAGGTGACCATCTCCGCTATGAGAAAAAAGAGGCCTCGCGGCCGGTGGTAGTCTGGAATTGCACCCGGCAATGCAATTTGAGTTGTATCCATTGCTACGCCAATGCCGATGGCCAAAGGTCCCCGGAAGAAATGGACACTGCGGCAGGGAGGGCATTCATCCGTGACCTGGCTGATTTTGGCGTACCGGTCATTCTGTTCTCCGGAGGCGAACCACTGCTCAGGAAAGATTTATTCCCACTGGCAAGTCTGGCACGAGAGCTAGGAATAAGGGTAGCCCTTTCCACCAATGGCACGCTGATTACTAACAAGGTAGCCAGGGAAATTAAGAAAATTGATTTTGCTGAGGTGGGAATAAGCCTGGACGGTATTGGAGCTAACAATGACCGCTTCCGTGGTCGAAACGGTGCGTTTGAGGCTGCCCTTGCTGGCATCAGGAACTGCATTGCCCTGGGCTTGAGAGTATCGCTACGGTTGACCATAACTCGCTTCAACTACCAAGAAATCCCGGCTATCTTCCGGTTGGTAGAGGCTGAAGGCATCGACCGTGTCTGCTTCTATCACCTTGCTTATTCCGGGCGGGGCGGTAGTCTGCGAGAGGAAGATATTACTCACGCCCAGGCTAGGTCAGTGGTAGATACGATTCGCGAACATACACTGGACCTATATCGGCGTGGTCTGAGCAAGGAAATCCTCACCGTGGGTAATCACGCTGATGGCGTTTACCTCTATCTCAAACTGAGAGACCACGACCCGCAGCGTGCCGATAGAGTCCTCGAGTTACTGCAGGCAAATGGCGGCAATAACTCAGGCATCAAAATCGGCGCCGTTGATGACCGGGGTAACGTTCATCCGGACCAGTTCTGGTGGCATTATTCGCTGGGCAACGTTCGTCAGAGAAAATTCGGTGATATCTGGACGGATACTTCCGAGCCGCTGCTGAGAGGCTTGAAGAATCGTAAAAGTTTACTCAAGGGCCGCTGTGCCCGATGCCAGTATCTTGACCTCTGTAACGGCAGCCTGCGGGTGCGCGCCGAGGCAGTATTCGGTGATGTCTGGGCGGAAGACCCGGCCTGTTATTTAACTGACACGGAGATTGGTATCAGCTCATGACGACAGAAATAGAGAACCATCCAAAGCAAGGAGAATTGCTCACTCCCAGATTGCACCTGGTCGCCTGGGAACTGACCCGGAGCTGTAACCTGTTTTGCGCCCATTGCCGGGGGTCATCTGCCCCAAGTTCATATGAAGGCGAATTATCAACTGAGGAGTGCTTTCGCCTCATCGACCAGATACTGGAAGTGGGCCGCCCAATTATCATCTTAACCGGCGGCGAGCCACTGGTTCGCCCTGACGTTCTGCAAATCGCCAGATACGCGGTAAACAAAGGGTTAAGGGTGGTCATGGGTACAAATGGCACCTTAATTACGGAAGAAATGGCAGTGAAGCTGAAGGAAGTGCCCATATCACGCCTCGGGATAAGCCTAGACTTTCCGGTGGCCGAGCTTCAGGACGATTTCCGTGGCCAGGACGGCGCTTTTTCCGCCGTCATGGCAGGTATCGTTAATGCCCGCCGGGCTGGAATTGAGGTCCAGATTAACAGCACCATCACCAAACTGAACGTAAATTATCTGGACGAACTGCTGGCGCTGGCGCTTGAAGTTGGGGCAGTCGCCTTTCACCCGTTTATGCTGGTACCGACCGGCCGGGGCAAGGGACTGGAATCAGTAGAACTACCACCTGAACAATACGAGCAGACGCTGCACTGGATATATGATAAACAGGTCGAGCTGGGCGACCGGATGTTTTTCAAGCCTACTGATGCCCCGCACTACCTGCGAGTGGTGAAACAGAGACAAAAGCAAGACCAGCAAGTTAAACCGGAACCGACCGGCGTTCACCACCCAGCAAATACAATCACCCGCGGTTGTCTGGCTGGTATCGGCTTCTGCTTTGTCTCTCACCAGGGAAAAGTAAAAGGTTGTGGCTACCTTGACGTGGAAGCCGGTGACATCAGGAAAGAAAGCTTTGGTCAGGTCTGGTCGAATTCACCTCTGTTTCTTAAGCTGAGAGACCTTTGCAATCTCAAGGGAAAATGCGGTGCTTGTGAATATAAAAGAATATGTGGCGGCTGCCGGGCGAGAGCCTATGAGGCCACCGGTGACTACCTTGAGGCTGAACCCTACTGTATCTACGAACCCTCGGTACGGCAAAGAATTGCCACCGGATAAGAAGGTTATGATGCGATTGGATGGCATTGATAAAAAGTTGATTAGTCTGCTTCAGGCAAAATTTCCGTTAACTCGTGAGCCCTATGCCGACCTGGGACTGGGTCTGGGCATTGCTGAAGAGGAAGTTATCCGGCGCATTGGACAATTGAAGGCAAAGGGCTTAATTCGTCAGATTGGCCCGGTTTTTAACGCCGCAAGTCTTGGCTACAGGACTACGCTGGTGGCGATGAGAGTGGCGGAGGCCAGGTTAGATAAAGCTGCCGAAATCATCCGCAATCATCCGGGAGTCAGCCATGCCTATGAAAGGGACCACCACTTCAATCTCTGGTTTACCCTGGCGGTTCCCGCCAGGGTTGAAATGGAGGCTGAATTGCAGCGTTTGGCTGGACCGATTAAAGCTGAAACCGTCTTTACCTTGCCGGCGCTAAGATTATTCAAGCTACGCGCCTATTTTGGCTCGGATGGAGATGGGCAGTCAGCAATGGAAACCGAGGCACCCAGCGACATTATTTCTCAAGAAGCTCAGCTCTCCCCGGTAGACAGGCGAATAATCAACGAGCTGCAACAGGACTTGCCACTGGTTCCGCGACCCTTTGTTGAGATATCAGTCCGGTTAGGCATGGATGAGGAAAAATTTCTGGCCCAGTGCCAGTCTCTTTTGTCACGCAGCGTTATGCGGCGCTTTGGCGCGGCAGTGAACCACCGACGTGCTGGTTTTGCCGCCAACGCCATGACCTGCTGGTCAACACCCCCGGAGAAGATAGTGGCTGCCGGTCAGAAGTTAGCGTCACTGCGTGAAGTAAGCCATTGCTACGAAAGGAAGACAAACCCGCTCTGGCGATACAACCTTTTTGCCATGCTCCACGCTCACACCGAAGAGACGTGCCGGGAAATAGCCGCTGAAGTATCTGCACAAACCAAACTTACTGATTACGTAGTGCTATTCAGCACGAGAGAATTCAAGAAGACGAGGGTCAGGTATCTGGTATGAAAAAAGAGGGTCAGGTGCCTGCATATTACCCGGTTTTTCTGAATATAAGCGGCCGGAAATGCGTCGTGGTTGGCGGCGGTCAAGTCGCCCTGCGTAAGGTAAAGGTACTGCTTGAGCATGGCGCTGATGTTAAAGTCATCAGCCCGGACCCCTGCCCGGAGCTGGTTCAACTGGCCGAGAGCGGAGAAATACGCAGCCTAAACCGCGAGTATCGTACGGGGGACTTAGCAGGCGTCTTTGTTGCTGTCGCGGCTACCGATGATAGCGAGATTAACCAGCGAGTGGTGACGGAAGCTCGAAAGGGTGCAATTCTGGTCAACGTGGTGGATGATGCCGAAAATTCCGATTTCATTGTCCCTTCGTATCTGCGCCGGGGGCAGGTTACCATTGCCGTATCTACCGCCGGTAAAAGCCCCGCTCTGGCGCGGAAAATCCGCTCCAGACTGGAGAAGGAATTGGGTGATGAGTATGCCTTGCTTGCCCTTCTTATTAATGAAGTCCGTGCTGAAATAAAACGGGAGGGGATTAAGATTGACGGTGACGGCTGGCAGGAAGCCCTGGACCTTGACCAACTTCTTGGCCAACTGAGGAGAGGTGAAAGAGAAAAAGCCAAGGCTACCCTGCTCAGTAACCTTAATTTTCGAGGTAAGCAGGGGAGATGAATATTTGCTTGGTTGGGGTAAATCACCGCACGGCACCGGTAGCCGTCCGTGAAAAGGCGGCTATCAGGACGGCAAAGCTTGATAATTCTCTGCAATTGCTGCGCGCTTATGCCTCCCAGGGGATAATCCTGTCCACCTGCAACCGCACTGAAGTTTATACCGTCGCCGGTGAAGATAGCCATGCCAAGGCGGCAAGCCTCAATTTCTTGCAGACTCATTTGGATATCCCGGATACCACTTTACGTCGATATACTTATGTTCTTGAGGGTGATGTAGCGGTTGAGCACCTGTTCCGTATTGCCTGCGGACTTGACTCAATGATAGTCGGCGAATATGAGGTTTTGGGGCAGGTAAGTCAGGCATTGGAAGCTGCCGAGAAAGCAAAGATGGTCAATTTACCGCTACGCCACCTGTTCCAGAATGCCATCAGAACCGGCCGGCGGGTTCGTGAAGAAACCGAAATCAGTAAAAATGCCCTCTCGGTAAGCTCAGTGGCTGTAGACTTGGCCGCTAGGGTTATCGGTGACTTGGGAAGCTGTAAAATGCTGGTCATCGGTGCCGGCGAAGCGGGGAGATTGGCGGCGAAAGCAGCCAAGGACAGAGGAGTATCTCAAATTATCGTTGCCAGCCGTACCCGGGAGAGGGCTTCAGTTCTGGCTGCAGCACTGGGCGGGTTACCAATTAGCATGAATGACCTTGTAGAAGAGCTGAACACCTGTAACCTGGTGGTCGCCTGTGCCGGTGCCCCTCATTGGCTACTGGATGTTTGCCACGTGGAGACAGCAATGAGGCAACGCCCTGAGCTTCCCCTGGTGATAGTTGATATTGCCGTCCCTCGGAATGTGGCTCCAGCGGTGGCGCAGATAAACAACGTTTTCTTGTATAACATTGACAGCCTTACCCAGGTTTCAGAAAAAAACCGGAGACAACGAGAAGGAGAGGTTAAACAAGCGGCCGAAATTATCGCTGCTGAGATGGCAGAATTTACTGCCTGGTGGCTAATTCTCGAGGTAAGACCTACGGTCAGCGCCCTGATGAAGAAGGCTGAAGAGATACGCAGTGCGCAATTGAATAAAACATTGAAGAAACTGCGCCCGCTGTCTGATGAAGAACGAGATAACTTGGTAGCGATGACCAAGTCGATTATCACCAGAATTCTCCAGGACCCGATAAGTTATCTTAAGGAAAACGTCAATCGTAACGGAGAGCGTACTGAAATAGTAAGCGAGCTTTTCCAGCTGGATGTAGAGCAGAGAAGATGAGGGAGAAAGTCGTTGTTGGGTCAAGGGGCAGTAAGCTTGCCTTGATTCAGACCGCGTCAGTGGTGGCCAAAATCAGAGAAGTGAATCCTGACATTGAGGTTGTCACCAGCAAAATAATAACGAAAGGCGACCACGATTACCAGGTCCAGCTTGACCATCCGACCAGCATTGGTATCTTTGTCAAGGAGCTAGAGGACGCTTTGCTCAGCGGCCAGATTGACGTGGCGGTACACAGCCTTAAGGATATGCCAACTCAGACTCCTTCCGGGCTGTGCCTGGCGGCAGTAATGGAAAGACTCGACCCCAGAGACGTACTCATCTCCGGAGGGCAGAAGCTGGCCGAGCTTGCTTCCGGCTCAAGGATAGGCACTGACAGCCCAAGGCGAGCTGCTCAGCTTAACATTTGCCGTCCTGACCTGGAGGTATGCAATATCAGAGGGAACGTGGATACCCGGCTGCGCAAGGTCGCTGATGGTGAGTATGCCGGGGTGATATCGGCAGCAGCGGCGCTGAAACGACTTGGCTGGGAAGACAGGATAACCGAATATCTGCCCCTGGAGTATTTCCTTCCCGCAGCGGGGCAGGGTGCACTGGCCTTGGAAGTCAGGATGGATGATGGGGAGATGGCTGAAATTACTGCCTCGTTAAACCATATGCCTACCTGGCAGAGCATCACCGCTGAGCGGGTTTTCCTCAGCGCGCTGGGCGGCGGCTGCCGGGCGCCGATTGCCGCTTTAGGAAGAGTAAAAAACGACGATTTGAAGCTTGAAGGAATGGTAGCTGACGTCGGAAAGGGGAAAATGTTACGTGCTTCCGTCGAAGGCGGTGCCACCGCAATGGAAGAGCTGGGAGAGCAATTGGCGCAACAAATGCTCATCATGGGCGCAGAGAGATTTATTGCTGAGGCAAGAAGGAAAAGTTGAAAACGGGTAAGGTCTATTTAGTTGGAGCCGGACCGGGTGACCCTGGCCTGATTTCAGTGAAAGGGCTTGAGTGTATCAAGAAAGCCGAGGTCATCATTTATGACCGTCTGCTTGATGAGCAGCTGCTTGACTCAGCGCCCCCGGCGGCAGAGAGGATATACGTGGGCAAGATGGCTGGAGAGCATACCAGGCCACAGGAGGAGATAAGCCGCCTGCTGGTGGTAAATGCCAAGGAAGGTAAGACGGTAGTACGGCTCAAGGGTGGTGACCCGTTTGTCCTGGGGCGGGGTGGCGAAGAAGCCGAAATTCTGGCGCAGAATGGCATCTCGTTTGAGATAGTGCCCGGAATAACCTCGGCGGTGGCGGTGCCGGCTTATGCCGGTATCCCGGTCACCCATCGCGGGCTGGCATCATCTTTTACCGTCATCACCGGCCACGAGGCTCCAGGCAAGGATAACTCAAACCTGAACTGGGGAAAACTGGCCTCCGGAGTGGACACGCTGGTTTTCCTTATGGGGATGAGGAACCTGCCGGAAATCGTGTCTAGACTAAGAGAGCACGGTCGGCCAACAGGGACACCGGTGGCGGTGATTAAAGAGGGCACCAAACCCGAGCAAGTAACGGTTACCGGAACTTTGGAAGACATCGTCGCTAAAGTTCAGCAACACCATCTCACCCCGCCGGCAATCATTATCGTCGGGGATGTGGTCAAGCTCAGGGAAAGGTTGCGCTGGTTTGATAACCGACCACTCTTCGGCAAACGCATCCTGGTCACCCGGGCGCGCCATCAGTCAAGCACCTTAAGCCAGCTCCTCACTGAGCGCGGAGCCTTGTCCATTGAACTTCCGGCAATCAGCATCCAGGCAACTGACAGCGCGGATTTAGACCGGGCTATCCTAAATTTAAAACACTACCACTGGGTAATCTTTACCAGCGCCAACGGCGTGGCTGCCTTTTGGCGACGGCTGCATGACCTGAATTTGGACAGCCGTATCCTTAGCGGCCTTAAGATTGGTGCCATTGGGCCGGCTACAGCCGAAGCATTGAAAATGAACGGAATAATTGCCGATTATATCCCTGATGTTTACACCGGTGAAGGACTTATCTCCGGGCTTAAAAAACAGGATGTTACTGGACAGCGGTTCCTGCTGCCGCGGGCGGATATCGCCGATAAATCGCTGGCTCAGGGCATAAGCCAGCTCGGCGCTGAAGTGCACGAGGTAGCTGCCTATCACACGGTACCGGCCACCGAAACTACTATCCGAGCCAAACAAATGCTTATCGCAGGTGAAATCGACGTTATCACTTTCACCAGCTCGTCCACGGTGTCCAACCTAGCGGCCGCCTTTCAGGGTGAACCAATGGCGATAAACAGCGTCAAAGTCGCTTGTATCGGTCCAAAAACAGCGGATACGGCGGTGAAAGCCGGGCTGAAGGTGGACATCATGGCTGGTAAACAGACCATACCGGGTCTGGTAGATGCCATCGAAGAGTATTTCAGAAAGGAGATTTAAGTGGCAGCATTCCCACAGTTGCGCCTGCGCCGTCTGCGCCGGAGTGAATCATTAAGGGCCCTGGTGAGGGAAACTCAAGTTGAGGCTGGCGATTTCATTTACCCAATATTCGTGGTGGAGGGCAAGGGCATCCAGCAAGAAATCGCTTCAATGCCAGGCATTTCTCGTTATTCGCCTGACCGGCTGCCGTTAGAGGTGGAAGAGGTGGCCAAGCTGGGCATTCCAGCCGTTCTCCTCTTTGGCATACCGGAGCACAAAGATGAAACCGGCTCCTCCGGCTACCATCCGGAGGGGATTATCCAACAGGCGATACGGACTATTAAAAAGGCCATGCCCGAAATCATCGTGATAACCGATGTCTGCCTCTGCGAGTACACCAGCCACGGTCACTGCGGCATCGTGGTCAGTGGACAGGTTGATAATGACCGGACATTACCACTGCTCGCCAAAATGGCTATCTCTCATACTGAAGCCGGTGCGGACATCGTCGCCCCTTCAGACATGATGGACGGCCGGGTGAAGGTAATCCGGGAGGTGCTGGACGAAAAGGGATATGAGCATGTCCCCATCCTCTCCTATGCTGCTAAGTACGCCTCCGCCTTCTACGGACCGTTCAGGGAGGCGGCGGAATCAGTTCCACAGTTTGGCGACCGCCGTGCCTACCAGATGGACCCGTCCAACGTGCGGGAGGCATTGCGGGAGGTGGAACAGGACATCGCAGAAGGTGCGGATATCATCATGGTCAAACCAGCCCTAGCCTATCTGGACGTAATCCGGCAGGTGCGTAGTGCCTTTAATTGCCCGCTAGCAGCCTACAACGTCAGCGGTGAGTATGCCATGGTTAAGGCAGCTGCCCAGAATGGCTGGCTGGAGGAACGGAGGACGGTGCTGGAGATACTCACCGCCATCAAACGCGCCGGAGCGGATATTATCGTGACCTATCACGCTAAAGAAGCGGCCCGATGGTTACAGGAAAGATAAGGAGGTATTTATGGATTTAGTACGTTCTGAGCAACTTTTTCAGGAGGCCCAAAGATATTTGCCGGGCGGGGTTGATAGCCCGGTGCGTGCCTTCAAAGCTGTGGGCGGGACACCGCCATTCATGGTGAGGGGTGAAGGCTCGCGAATCCATGATGCTGATGGTAACGAATTTATTGATTACGTGTGCTCCTGGGGGCCTTTAATTCTGGGGCACTCCCACCCCCAGGTAATTGATGCGTTAAAACGAGCAGCAGAGCGTGGCACCAGCTTCGGCGCGCCGACGGAGCTGGAAATAACCCTCGCCAAGATGATTTCCTCTGCCATGCCTTCCGTTGAGATGATACGTTTTGTTAACTCGGGCACGGAAGCCGCCATGACCGCATTGCGCCTGGCGCGGGCCTATACCGGGCGGGATAAGATTGTGAAATTCAGCGGCGGCTACCACGGCCATGCCGATGGCCTGCTGGTCAAAGGTGGGTCCGGCCTGGCCACCCTGGGTTTGCCCAGCTCCCCCGGTGTCCCAGACAGCTATGCTCAGAATACGCTGGTTGCACCCTATAACAATGCCGAAGCTGTGGCGCAGCTTTTCCAGAACTATCCTGAGGAGATCGCCGCCGTCATCGTTGAGCCGGTGGCGGCCAACATGGGCGTGGTGCCACCCCGACCCGGTTTCCTGGATAGTTTGCGCCGTCTCACCAGACAATCCGGCGCCCTGCTCATTTTCGACGAGGTCATCAGTGGCTTTCGTGTTGCTTACGGAGGTGCACAAACTCTCTTTGGCATCACTCCTGACCTGACCTGTTTGGGCAAGGTTATCGGCGGTGGGCTACCGGTGGGTGCCTATGGAGGCAAACGGGAGATTATGGAGATGATGGCGCCAACCGGGCCGGTCTATCAGGCAGGTACGCTGTCCGGAAATCCGCTGGCGATGACGGCAGGGATAGAGACCCTCAAGGTCTTAAGCCAGCCGGGTATCTATGAACAATTGGAGAACACCGCTTCTCGTCTAGGGGAAGGTATTGCTGGGGCAGCCTCTTCGCAGAACTTCAAGCTAAGCATTTCCCGGTTTGCCTCGTTGCTTACCATCTTTTTCACGGATAGCCTGGCCACAGACTACGAATCAATTTCAGGAGCAGACACAGAACTGTTCGCCAAGTTTTTCCGACAACTGCTATCCGAGGGAATATACTGGCCTCCGTCACAGTTTGAGGCCGCTTTCGTCTCACTGGCACATGATGATAGAGATATCGACATTACCATTAAGACAATAGAGAATGCGTTTAACCAGCTTTAAGTTGGATACGAAAAGCTTGCTTACTCAGAGCAATCACGGGAGGGTACCGGATACTCAAATTACTATTCCACATTTATCTAGAATTAGCGAACAAGTAACAATAGCTTGTTTTGTTACCTAATTTCACATCTCATGCACTTTGCCTTAACGTTTAGAGGGAAATCTGTCCTTCCTTGATGACCGTTTGGCCATCGACCATCAGGGTTGGCTCCCGAAAGACCATGTCCATATGAAGAGGGCTTTCCACCTTCCCG
>JAHJTL010000092.1 GCA_018829775.1 Chloroflexota bacterium
AATCAAGGACTTCTCGCTCAAGAGGCTTATTGAGCCTGCAGAAGTTGCGGCGGCGGCTGTTTTCCTGGCTTCCGATGAATCAAGCGCGATAACGGGCCATACGCTGGTGGTAAGCTGCGGCCTGCATATTTCGCATTACTAGATTAAATAACCGTGGTCGCCGAGGCGGTCAAGTTTATTTGGATTATTATTGGTTGATTCTAATTATGAAGTGAGGAGGCATCCGGGCGATGAAGCAGGGTGAACGTAAAATTATACGTACGACAACGTGGTCCGCAGGACCTGGTTGCCATGGTGGCTGTGGGGTTCTGGCGCATATCGAGGATGGCAAACTGGTCAAGATTGAGGGCGACCCGGAGCACCCCTGGAACCAGGGACGCCTCTGTGCCAGGTGTCTGGCAATGACACAATATGTTCATCACCCCGACCGGTTAACGCGTCCCTTGAAGAGAGTGGGAGAACGCGGGGAAGGCAAGTGGCAGGAGATTTCATGGGATGAGGCCTTTGATTTAATAGAAGGAAAAATGAACAAAATCCGGGAAGAATTCGGTCCGGAGAGCGTTATCTTCTCCATGGGCACCGGCAGAGACATCGGGCCCTGGATATGCATGCTTGCTTATGCCTACGGCAGCCCGAATGTCATGTTCGCCCTGAGTGGAATTGCCTGTTACAGCCCCAGAATCGCCGCCGTCGATACTATCCAGGGAGACTACTGCATACTCGACGCCTCTCAATGGTTCCCGAAACGCTATGATGACCCGCGGTATGAGATTCCAAAATGCATAATAGTCTGGGGCTACAATATCCCGGCCTCATGCCCGGACAATGTCTTTGGGCACTGGATTATCGACCTCATGAAGAGGGGTACTGAGATTATCGCTATTGACCCCAGGTTGTCCTGGTTTGCGTCAAGGGCGAAGAAATGGCTCAAGCTCCGACCCGGAACGGACGGGGCGCTGGCTATGGGTTTCCTTAACGTGATTATCAACGAAGGTCTGTATGATAAGGGATTTGTTGAGAAGTGGACGAATTCGACTCATCTTGTTAGAAGCGACACTGGAAAACTGCTCCGAGAGAACGACCTGGTGGACAGTGGCTCTGCTGGTAATTTCGTGGTGTGGGACACTTCGAGAGGGAATCCGGCAGTCTGGGATTCCGAAAAGTTGGACCACCGGCTAGAAAATGTAAAGCCGGCCCTGGAGGGCGAGTATGAAGTCGGCCTTCTGAATGGAGCCAAGGTACACGTTAAAACGGTGTGGTCCGTGTTCTGCCAGCAGGTGGAGCAATACCCGGTGGAGCGGGTGTCCGAAATCACCTGGATTCCACAGAGTGATATTGTGGAGGCAGCGCGGTTTTACGCCAAAAGCAAGCCGGCAGCCATACACTGGGGAGTGCCCATTGACATGACCCCCGCCATCACGCCCACCGCCCAGGCGATTGCCAATTTATGGTGTATAACCGGCAACCTGGATGTGCCCGGTGGGAATGTAATCTCCCGTTTCGCCTTCGATGCCGTTGCCTATGCCTTGCCCGGGGCCAAGGGGGTCATCAAGTTAGAATCCAAAGAGGTTGACAGGAAGAGGATTGGGGCTGACCGTTATGGACCCCTGAACAAATTTATCTGGCGGGCCCAGACAGACCTGGTCCTGGAGCAGATTTTCACCGATAAACCTTACCCCATAAAAGGTATGTGGATACAGGCCTGTAATCCTGTGGCCGGTATAGGGCTCGACCCCAGGAAATGGGTTGAGGCAATCAAGAAGCTCGACTTCGTGGTAGCCGTCGACCTTTTCATGACTCCCACGACCCAGCTGGCGGATGTGGTTCTACCGTCGGCAAGTTTTTTGGAAAAAGACGGCATCAGGAGCTGGTGGGTGCCGCTTCAGAGTATCAATAAGGCCATGACAGTCGATGAATGCAAGCCCGACGTGGAAATCAACTTCGAGCTGGCCAGGAGATTTGACCCGAATTTCCGCTGGAACACCATTCATGAACTTTATGATGAAATCATCAAGCCTTCCGGCATGACTTTTAAGGAGCTGCAGAGGAAAGGCTGGGCCTTTCCGCCCGATGGTCACCCCAGCGCCCCGTATCACCGGTTTGAGAAGGGATTATTGCGCGCAGACAGAAAACCGGGATTTCAGACTCCGTCCGGCAGGATTGAATTATACTCGTCGCTGCGTGAAGAGTGGGGGCTGGAGCCCATGGCACACTATGAGGAGCCGCCGTTCACACCCATCAGCCAGCCTGAACTGTACAAAGAGTATCCCCTAATCCTGTCGACAGGGAGACGTTCCCCGGTGTATTTTCACGCGGAGCACAGGAATATCCCCTGGCTGCGGGAAATCGACCCCGACCCCGTGATTGAAATCCATCCCGATACTGCCAGGTCACTGGATATCGGCGATGGAGAATGGGTCTGGGTCGAAAACTGGCTTGGCAAGTGTAAATATAAGGCCAAAGTAACCCTCGTGGTGCCGACATGGATGGTAATGGCCACTCATGGCTGGTGGTTCCCCGAGAAGCCAGGAGCAGAGCCTTCCCTGTTCGGTGTGTGGGAATCGAATATAAATCAGCTTATTCCTATGGGCTTCCAGGGTAAAGATGGCCTGGGTGCCCCGATAAAGCACTTGCTTTGTAGAGTCTATAAAGTCAGCGGGAGAGAGGAGGCGGGAAATGCCTAAGAAACATGAATATGGTCTATTGATAGATTATGAATACTGTACCGGCTGCTACGCATGTCAGGTTGCCTGCGCCCAGGAATACCACTGGCCAGCAGGGATGGGAGGAATACAAGTTATTGAAGTTGTTCAGAAACTGCCACATGACAAGGCATATCTTACTTATCTGCCTTTCCCTACCGAACTATGTGTCCTTTGCGCATCTCGCACCAGGAAGGGGCTTGAGCCTGCCTGTGTGATGCACTGCATGGCATCCTGTATGAAATACGGGAGAGTCGAAGAATTAGCCGAGGAAATGGGCAAGAAACCGAGGATGGTGCTCTGGGTACCACGGTAGCAACGGCACGAGTGTCCGTTAATAATTCAGGAGGTATATCTTAATGAAGGTACTGGGTATAGTCTGCAGTCCAAGAAAAAATGGCAACACGGAAATCCTGGTAAAAGAGGCCCTGGACAGTGCTCATAAACTTGGAGCTGAAATAGAGATGATAAAGGTCTCAGATGTGAACATTATGCCCTGTGACGGCTGTGAAACATGCGATATTACCGGTGAGTGCAAGATAGAAGATGATATGCAGGGCATTTACACCAAACTCCTGCAATCGGACGGGATTATAATTGGTTCGCCGGTATACTGGTTGGGCGTTACTGCCCAGGCAAAAATCATCATTGACCGCACTTTCGTCTTTAGAAGAGGTAGAAGATTAAGAAATAAAGTCGCCGGTGCGGTAGTTGTTGCTCGTCAGGTAGGTGCCAGCAATGCTTTTAGCGAATTGAATGATTTCTTTGGTCTTCATAGAATGATTCCGGCCAGGTCAATGGGACCTAGAACCGAAGAAGAGCTTGCCAAAGAATGGGGTGGAGGTGTTATTGCCTACGCTGATAAACCAGGAGAGGTAATAAATAACCAGCAGGCTATGGCACGAGCTCAATCACTCGGGGTAGCTATGGTTGAAACCATGCAAATGGTAAAATAGTTGGGCTTTCAACCGATTTAAATTCCATCACTCGGGGTATCGTTTTGCCCGAATGCTTAATCAGTGAATCTATCCCTGCCAACGCAATTGTCGACTCCGTACTCTCTTTTGACATAGCGATAGATAGCAACATCATACTCTTCCGGGTATTTGAACTTCTGCTCCGCAATCAATACAATTTGCCTGCCCAGTTCTCTTGACGCTTTCATGGCGTGCTTATCCTTGCGAATATCTCCTTTATTTCTGGCATAACCATATACGAAGTCGGTTGAAAGCATGTGGTGTACTGAAAAGAAAGTATTGAATAGATTCCACACGCCCAGATTTCCCAAACTCGCTCCGACAGATATCACGCCACTGACCTTATTGGTCAACCTGTTGTTATTTGTATATAGGGCATAGGAACGGTCAATAAGAATCTTAGCTTGAGCGGTCGCGCTCCAGAAGTAAACCGGTGTACCCCAGACAATGCCATCGGCCTCTACCAGTTTGGGATAAATCTCCTGTACGCCATCTTGAATGTGGCATTTACCGGTCTTTTCACATGATAAACAACCGTCGCAAGGTTTAATATCTTTATCCCAGACCGTTACCAGATCGGTCTCTGCTCCGCGGTCCTGTGCTCCGGTTAGAGCTTCCTGCACCAGGAGTTCGGTATTTCCCCCTTTTCGAGGGCTGCATACAACACCTAAAACCTTCATCTCACACCTCTTTCTTCGTTTCTTAGCTCTCTTGGTCAAGGCATGGTTGTGCTTAAACTAATAGACGGAATCTCTAGAGTTTAATATTCTCTCCCTCAACTATGACCATCTTACAGGTTTTAATGAATTTAACTAGAAATTCCTCTGGCTGAGCACTTTGCAATCGTTCTGCAGTTCTTAAGGCAGATTCCAAATTGTCAAACCAAATCATTTCATAGCCGAAGATATCAAATTGGGCGGTAGTCCCGCCAGCCAGTGGATATTTGTGGATGAGTCTATTAATTGTATATCTTTTTGCCTTGGGTAGCATTTTGTCTTTTACCCATGAAGTATGCTTTTCGCGCCACACCTTGTATACCTCATCCGGGTCAACACCTGGTTTTAGGCTAAATATTGATACGAGCTTTACCATATCTTTTTCCTCTCAGGAACAACTATTAGGATCTCTAAAGCTCAACCTCTTCTTCCTGGACAATAAACCTTTTAGCAGGAGTAATGCGCTTTGTATGAGATTCATCTGGCTGAGCAGCTTGAACTCGTCCCACAGCTCTTTGCGCGGACTCTATATCGTCAAACCAAAACTCCGCAATCCCCCAGATATCTTCTATTTGAACATCCCCAAATCTATGGATAACCCTATTTATGTTGTATTTCCTTACTTCGGGGAGCGTTAATTTTTTCGCATACAAAACGTGTTCTTCACGCCAATTCCTGTATGTTTCATCGGGGTCAATACCTGGCTTGAGACCAAATATTGCATTAAATTTGAATTTCGACACTATTTATCTCCTGATACTTTTTTCTTCTTTGTCGTTCGCAAGGTTTAATGTTTTTAGCTCTTACAGTATCTTTACTAAAAAACTACGTTTTCAAAGCCTTCTGCACCGCTTTTTGTTCTGCTACCAAGTCAGCTCGTGGTGGAGAAAAGACTTCGATCATGCGCAAACCTCTATCGGAACTGTAGTTGCCATGCTCAACGTTGGAAGGTATGAGGAGCACATCGCCTTCCTCAAGGTGATACAGTTTGCCATCGACCATGAAGTCACAAGCACCATCATTGACTATCACAATCTGTTCCGGCTCATGGCGGTGAGGAGTAATACGGATATTGGGCTCCAGAGTTACGAAACTGACCGTCATCCTCTCTGAAGATACGATGTAGTTTTTAGCACCGGGATTAAGCTGCATTAGCGGAGTATCAGAATATTTAACGACACGTTTGTTGTATTCCTCCTGAGTAGCGTATGGCTCTTTCTTTTCCATCTTAATAGAACCCTTTCCTTACTTAGTCGCTTTACTAATATTGATTTCTTCTTTACTCCAGCTACGTTAAATCTGCTTATATCCTCTATTTTTCATCTTCAACCTTGAGTGCCATGTTCTTTTCTTTGGCCCAACCCCCTTCATAAGGCGAACGGTAAAAATGCTGCAGTTTTACGTTGCTCATAAGCCATTTTCCGTTTATTTTCTTATATTCATCAATATACAGACAACTTGACCAGAAGCCTTTGCCATTGCGCAAGATTCCTGAATTCATCCCGTACCATGTCCCATATGCTCTGTTACCTTCTACGGTGATGTCAGGCGCAACAATCCGGTGACACGAAAATATCATGTGTTTTGACATTCCTGCAAAGTACTCCTTAATTGCCTCTCTCCCCCGGACCATCCCCCACGCTTCCCCACCCCATACGGCGTCTTCCGTAAACAGCTCCCCCAGTTTTTCAACATTGAAGTTATCATCCACATATTTGGCATATCGGACCTTGAGTTTCTTGATTTCCTCCAAATCTTCTAAAGCCTGAACCCTCTTTTCTAACTCTTCTAAAGTCATTTCGTCTCCTTTCTCTACCTGCTTTACAGTTCCTGTCTTCTGGTTCTTTATTATAGATGAATTGTGGGAGATGAGTCATATTATACTCACAATTTATAAGAGTGTAAATTTTAGCAACGCGTGAAATTTAATTTGGTCTCCGTAACTTAATTTTTCAGTTTTTATAAGTAACAAAACGTCAGATTTTGTCTTACGTAAAAAGAAAGACATCCCATTTCAGGGACGTCTTTTTACAGCATTTTTTTAAAGTCAGTTTGTCAAATTACCGATTTTCTCTCTCTTCTCTATCGCTTGTCTGGTATTGCTCGCGCATACTGCTTCACGACGCGGAGTTTCATAATATAAAATACTCACTCAACTACTGTAGCAATTACAGGTAAATGTAACGCTCATCCAATGGTCTATGCATTCGCAAGGTCTTGTGTCAGTGTTTAAAGATTATCATCATGATAGGTTACTTCACAACATTGCTACAAGCTGGATGAGAGATTTTCCTGCCCTTAAGGCAACCCAGGCATAAGAGTATTCTCGTGTGCAGCTATAAGATCATCCCCTGCCATCACTATATTGCCATCGATGATTTCATATGACACAGGTGCTTTGGGAAAATCAACACACGCTCCTTCGATTCCCGCACCTGTTTTTGCCTCGAACGTGGTCGCGCAAGTATCACATACCAAGGTCAAGGCATTACTTTGGAGCGAAAAACCCATAGACCGACAAGGTGGACAAATATTGGAACGCACATAGGTCTTTCCTCCCAGTTCGTAAGCCATGAAGGCTATATCACCGCCTAGTGTAGCTAACTTGAAATGGACTAGCCTGTTATTCCCGACTTCACTTGCCGGAATAGACGCAGTATCACCGGTTATCCGCGCAGTAATCCATGTAGCCTTTATGGGCGTGATATCTTCCGAACTGTTGCATGCAACAGTGCTCAAAATCACCAAAATTAATAGTGTACCTATGGCTATTCCTTTCCGCATCTCTTGTTTCCTTTCTTCTAAAATAAAGCCGTCATAATGGTCATTTCATTCGTTCAGCAACTACTTGTCACCGCCTCATTTTGATGCCTCATCTATCTTATCGTGTAGTGAAAGGACATCATTATATCCGGTGACTTCTCTGATATATTGCTCTTTATCTATTAAGATTAACGTCGGATAACCATATTCCCTGAGATAGCGCGTATATTTGCGAACAATAGAATTATCGGTATCAAGAATCCAAGGCCATACCAGGTTATTCTCCTCTGCAAATTCGCGCAGCACATCCGGTGGGCAGCAGCCACAAAAGACTGAAATCGGTATGAAGTCATCACGCTCTTCTTTCAGGTCTCTGATTGCCAAGAGCTGAGCTGAAACTACCTGATTGAGCGATGGGGAACAACCGTAGTTCACGAAGTTTAGTAGTACTGTGGAACCGTTAAACTGATTAAGGGAGATCGTCTCGCCGGTTACAACATCTACAGCGGTAAAATCTGGAGCAGCGATTTTCAAATCGTTTGATTCCGTTAGCTCATCTTCCACTACCACGATGTCTCCAGTAAGTCTGGGTACCAGAAATTTTCCAACAAGCTCAGCCCAGGTAACTTTATGGGTCCCCGGGGTAGTCATGGAGCCTATAAAACTCACGAGTTGACTTGCACCAGCAGCAAGAGTTACTTCCGTCGTTGCCGCAGTGGTATCATCTATCATCAGTCCGGCAGTATAAATACCCTCAGTATCACCTGTATTTGCCACCTGAGCGGTGATAATTACTTCCACTCCAGGATTAACCTCAGACGGGTTAATCGTTAACTCGGCAGTCTCGAAGGCTGGTAACTCTGGAGATGCTTTCTCTGCCATTTGTTCAGGCGCTGACACCTCGGCGGAGCTACATGCGGTTACAATGCCGATAAGAATGACAAAAATAAAAAGAAAAAAGATTATCCTTGGGTTATATCTCAGCATTCTCACGATGCCCTCCCTATCTTCGGCCTGTTTTATCTAAGATTTGACCATCCTGCAAGACTATGATTTCTCTTGCGTGCCTGGCTGTTTCGGGGTTATGGGTTACCATGATTACGGTATGCCCATCAGTATTTAGTTCGTCAAATAAACTTAAAATTTGCCTTCCTGTTTTTTGGTCCATATTACCCGTTGGCTCGTCTGCCAGGATAAGCGATGGATCACTCACCAGAGCTCTGGCAATCGCTACTCTCTGTTGCTCCCCGCCACTTAGCTCGCTGGGCTTGTGCTCTGCTCTTTTTTCCAATCCTACCTTTTTCAACATTTCGACTGCTTTATTTCTTTCCCTGCTTGCTCCACAAAAGGTCAAAGGTAAGAGCACGTTTTCAAGAGCACTTAGAGATGGAAGCAAGTGATATTGCTGGAAAACATAGGCTATTTTGCCCCGTCTAATAGCAACGAGAGCATTCTCATCTAAGTTATCGATACGCTTCCCCTCTAATATCACTTCACCGCTGGAGAGATTATCCAAACCACCAATGATGTTCAGGAGAGTAGATTTTCCGCTCCCAGAAGGCCCCATAACGGCTAAGAAATCCCCTTTGTTTACCTGAAGGAAAACGTTATTGAGGGCAACTACTTGTGCAGTACCCTCTCCGTAAATCTTTGATACATTCTTAATTTCTAACACCTTATCTACCTCACAGGGCTCTGAAGGAGTCAGCCACCTTAATTCTGGTTGCCTGGAATGCAGGGTACACAGTTGCAGCGACAGCAATAAGGGTAGCCAGAGTTAATGAAAGGGGTAAGTACTGGGGAATGTAAGTAATGGCTATACCTTCGAAAATCAGTGGTCCCACTATGTATGCTAATAAGGTTCCAGTAATATAGCCAAAGATACCCCCCACTATCCCGATAATGACGGCCTCATAAACGAAGATCTTAATTATCTGATTACGTGATGCCCCCACTGCCCTCATTATTCCAATATCCTTAATCCTCTCGTTGACCGAAGCCATCATCGTATTGATTACGGCGAACAAACCAACAACAAGTGTTATTCCGGCTAAAGCCAGCATGAATTTATTTACCTTATCCATCATGTCCATTTCCGCCGCAGCTACTTGTTTCACTGCAACCGCTCGAACTCCCGGGATGCTGCTATTTATGCCATCAGCGATGACTTCTACAGGGCAAGCAATGCAAAGCGCACGAATATCTATTGAGGAAACAAGTCCCTGTTTATCAAATGCCTTCTGTAATGTTATTATCGGCACGAAAACTTGATAATCGTCGCTTGAACCTGACTCATCAAGAATTCCAGCGACCGTTACGTCATTCCCGTTCAGCGCGATTTTGTCACCGATATTAAGTTCCAATAGCTCAGCAGCTACTGGCCCAGCCAAGGCCTGGTCTGCAAGTTGGAGGTATTCACCCTCTTGAATTCGCCACCATGTCTTGATTTTTTGCTCTTCCAGAGGGTCCACTCCGACTACCATTACAGATATCCCCTTCAATTCAGTGTTTATATAGAGTTTTGGAGCAATCGTGGCAATATTACCATCATCTTTGATACCTAACGCTTGTCTTATCTCACCATCGGCTATCTGCCTGATCTCAGGCAGGGTTTTTTCAGAAATGAAGTTTTCCCCGACTGTTAAAGTTCCGAGGCTAAGATCGCCTAACCGCATATCGAGATTATTTATCGCAGGTATGACTGTTAAGTTAGGGCCGTATTTTTCCAGCTGGTTATAGATTCTTGCTTCCCCAGCAAAGGCAATAGTTAATATGCCAATGACTGTCATGGTGCCAACAACCACACCCATTGCGGCGTATAATACTCGCCTTTTCCTGCGCAGGATATCTTTTATCACTATCTGATATAGTTTCAACTGGTCATTTCCTTATATCAAGGTGAGGAATGCCGGCTCCCTTTTCATCAGCATTTCATACAATGTACCACTTTGTGGTAATATGCGTCAACCACAATGTGGTATTTTCTATGGTATAATCAATTTTAGAAATATACGGTGGTCATTCAATGGACAGAAACGAATTTTCCCAAATTAGGCATGTTTTGGGAAGAACCCAGGACCGACTAGCTCGATTATTGTGTGTCTCTCCCAAGGCTATACAGAGTTTTGAACAGGGGTGGAGACACGTTCCGACTCATATTGAACGGGAAATGCTGCTCCTTCTAGCGCTGAAGAATTTTTCAGGTGGAGCCTTTCAGCCCTGCTGGGAGGTAAAGAACTGCCCCGATGAATGGAGAGACAATTGTATTGTTTGGGAGTTACAGATAAGGCATTTTTGCTGGTTTTTAAATGGGACATTTTGTCAAGGGAGGACACATAAGAGTTGGGACGAGAAGATTCAAATATGCCGAGAGTGTGAGGTATACAGATCGATGTTACCTGCCATCCATTGATATTTTATCCCAGAAATAATAAAAGCAGGGTGGCGGTTGACCTGGTGTTTTGACACCCTGATTAAAAGATACAGGCGTATTGTACCCCCTAGTAAAGAATAGTAACTCTTAATCCCTTAAAGTTTTGATCTTAGCCTCATTTTGTACCTTCTAGTAACTTTCTGTAACTATTCATGCTCAGTAATTCGTTAGCAAAAATGTTAGCAAAATGATTTACTTGACAGTCAGTAAACTCTACAATAACCTTGAAAGTCAGAGAAGTACGTAGGAGGTCACTATGTCCACACAGTCAGAGAAACCGAAGAGGCAAAAGGGCGTTTCTGGAGTGGCGATACCAGCTGGTCTTTTTATTGGTATGGGTGTCGGCTTTTTAGTCGGTAATATTACTGCCGGTATCTTCCTAGGTCTAGGTGGCGGTTTTCTAATCATGATGATTGTTCGGGCCAAGCTTGGCGAATGGTAAAAAGGAACCTGGGGAAGCAATTAGCTCCCCTTATTAAAAGTAACGTCATCAAATTTCAGGGTTTCGGCGATTTTCTGAGGCTAGAACAAATCCAGAACTTTATGGACTAAAAACATAATACGTAATCTAGAATGCCCCTTCTACAAGTGGAGAAGTTAGCTTGACTTCATAGTTGTAGAGAAAGGAGAAAAATGGGGGAAAACTGGAAACTACATCACATAGCAGTAATAGTAAGGGATATAGATAAGGCTGTTCAATATTATCAATCTTTAGGTATAGCCACAGTCGGGCGCGAGGTCATATTTCCAGAATCAAAGCCCAAGATTAGAGCAAAGTTCGTTCAGATTGGCTCGGTACCGATTGAATTTATTCAGCCTCTCGAAGGGGAATCACGCTACAAGGAGTTCTTAGAAAGCAAAGGCGAGGGTGTTCAGCATATTGCCTTCGCTGTGGATAATCTTGACGAGGAGACGGACAAGCTGGTCGATAAAGGGATCTCGATTATAGTCAAAGGAAAAGCCCCGGCTGCCTTTGGCAGTATCTCTGCTCACTTTGACACCCGTCAGGTTGGTGATTTTGCCATACAGCTGATACAGGAAGCAGAATAACTGACCCGACCGATTGGCCTGTAACCAATAATTGTATAAACACTTTTATTCAGTACTGCCGGTACTATAACTTGGGGAGCAGGGTGCTTAGTGCAGATTACATTGACTGGATATGACAATACTAGACACCTACACAAACCTGTATTGTATGCTCTTTCACGTATTGAAACCGGTTTACACATATAGTCGGATCACATCTAAGTTTCATTGGCGATAGACTAGACAGTGTTTTTCAGGCGGCACAGAAAGGGTCGCATAGTGTTATAGTGAGCCCACAAGAGGCCGACCGTTACGTTATATATACATATATGGTTGTAGGGGATATATTACTATTATTAGAAGATGTTCCTGAACAATCCGCCTCATAAAAAGACAAGACGCAAAATATTATATCGGCACGGATACCACATCTGCGTTCTTTATTTACCACTGATAGTAGGGGCTTGATTCGAACCAACTGACACGAGCATTACTGTACCAGGGTATACCCCCACAAGCGCCACGTTGAGAAATGGAGCCTGTTATAATGCTTGACAGCCAAGTGCTATAATATATGAACAAAGTATTACTAAAAATTAGGAGGGACTATTATGGCAGAAGTTTCAACTGCGTATCCAGTTCGCTTGTCCATTGACTACCCCGATAGAGTCTCAACAGACTAACAACATTTTTCAGGATTTTCACTGCTATTCCAATCGTCATCATTATTGGTTTACTGTCTAGTGCTGAATACGGAAGGGAAGGAGCAGATGGGTGGGTTTACCGATATGCCGCCGCTGGTCTTGTAGTTCTGCCTATAGTTTTGATGCTCCTATTCAGGCAGAAGTATCCAAAGTGGTGGTTTGACTGGAATGTGGCGCTGACCAAGTTCAGCACTCGTGTTGGAGCTTATATCGATCTGCTTACAGATGAATATCCATCGACAGATGAAGACCAGACAGTACACATTGAGATACCATATCCTGATGCTAAGAAGCTAAATCGCTGGCTGCCATTAGTAAAATGGTTACTGGCTATACCACACTACATTTTTCTGTTTTTCCTCTGGATTGCTGCAATAGTGTGTGTAGTGATTGCCTGGTTTGCCATACTGTTTACCGGTCGTTACCCAAGAGGCTTGTTTGATTTTGTGGTCGGCGTGTACCGATGGTCTTTGAGAGTATGTGCATATTCTTTCTTGTTAACCACTGACCTTTATCCACCTTTTGCACTTAGTGAATAAAATATCAATTATGCAAAAAATAGGAAGCAATTGCATCCTTCCATCTGGGGTAGTTGAAAGCTTGATAAAATAAAAAGAGAAAGCCCCCCAGAGTGAGAGGCTAACATCGAGGGAAACGATAGGAAGGGCAATTAGCTGCTATCAAACTGCCCATTTGTAGTTCACTTTGCACTATGGCTCATTATTAAATAATGTGCTTATTGTTGGGGTTTAAATAGGAAACAGTCGGGTGTTGCGGAGCCTTGGCAAACAAAGCTCAGTTGCTTAATGACCTGCCTCCAGTGGTGATTGAGGTAGCGGAGACGATTGGCGTAACCGATTTGCCCCAGATAACCGCACTGGCACAAAGGGCGGGGGATATTCGCCTGACGATCACCGGCTTACTCGGTGATGGATGTAGATTCACCGGGGACGATTTGATAAAGGTTATTAATCCGGGAAAGTAAAACAACCACTCTAAAGCTATTGCCGCAACTTCTCTAGAACTTTCTTTATAAAGTCTATGACAAATTCATCCTTTTCCTCTTCTAGAGCCTGTGTAAGCGGTTGCACTAATCTTCCACCCCCTATCTTTCCAAGTGCTGTTACTGCTTCCTGTCGAACGAACCTATCTCTGTCTTTCAACACCAGAATAAGAGCATCTACCGCCTTTTCATCTCCTATTATTCCAAGCATTTCT